>JARKOR010000254.1 GCA_029975625.1 Nanosynbacter sp.
GGTCAGCCGGGGAATTGCCGCCAGCCTGATCGGCCAGGTGCTCATCGAGGAGTCGGTCGCAGGATGGGAGGAGCTGGAGCTGGAGGTGGTCAGGGATTCCAAGAATCATATGATCACCGTCTGCTTCATAGAGAACGTGGATGCCATGGGCGTACATACAGGCGACTCCTTTTGCACTGCCCCCATGCTCACCATATCCCAGGAGCTCCAGGATAGGCTGCAGGACTTCTCATACCGGATCGTTGAGGCCATCAAGGTCATCGGCGGGACGAACATTCAGTTCGCTCACGATCCGAAGACCGGAAGGGTAGTGGTGATAGAGATCAACCCCCGCACCTCCCGCTCATCCGCCCTCGCCTCCAAGGCCACCGGTTTTCCCATCGCCCTGATCTCGGCGAAGCTCGCCGCCGGTCTGAACCTGGATGAGATACCTTACTGGAAGGAGGGGACCCTGGAGAGGTATAAGCCCTCAGGAGATTACGTTGTGGTCAAGTTCCCCCGCTGGGCTTTCGAGAAGTTCCGGGGCTCAAAGGACGTCCTCGGCACCCAGATGAAGGCGGTGGGTGAAGCAATGAGCATCGGCAAGACCTACAAGGAGGCCTTCCAGAAAGCCATACGCTCACTGGAGAACGGCAGGTATGGCCTGGGTTTTGCCCGGGACTATAATAGCAGATCTTCTGAAGAGCTCATGGTGCTCCTCAAGGAGCCCTCAAGTGAGCGTCAGTTCATTCTCTACGAGGCGATCCGAAAAGGAGCCGATATCCAAAAGCTCTATCATTTGACCCATATCAAGCCCTGGTTCCTCCAGCAGATGAAGGAATTGGTGCAGCTGGAAGAGGAGATTCTGGCCTACAAGGGCAAATCACTGGCCGATCTGCCAGACGAACTTCTGGGCCGGGCCAAGAGGGATGGCTTTGCAGACCGATACCTCTCTAAGCTCCTGGCTGTGCCGGAGGCTGAGATCCGGGCGCGGCGCAAGTCCCTGGGAATTGTGCAGGGCTGGGAGCCGGTGCCAGTGAGCGGAGTGGAGAATGCCTTCTACTACTACTCTACATACAATGCTCCCGATAAGACTCCCAGCAGCAGCCGGCGAAAGGTCATGGTCTTAGGAGGAGGGCCCAACCGCATCGGCCAGGGAATTGAGTTCGATTACTGCTGCGTTCATGCCGCTTTTGCCCTTAAGGATATGGGCATAGAGACCATCATGGTCAACTGCAATCCAGAGACGGTCTCGACCGATTATGACACCTCGGATAAGCTGTACTTCGAGCCACTGACGGTCGAGGATGTGCTCAGCATCTATGAGAAGGAGAAGCCCGAGGGGGTCATCGTCCAGTTCGGCGGCCAGACGCCCCTGAACATCTCCCGGGAGCTGGAGGAAGCAGGAGTGAGGATCCTGGGGACCTCGGTGGATGCCATAGATCTGGCGGAGGACAGAGACCGGTTCAGGATGATGATGGAGGAGCTGGAGATCCCCATGCCGGAATCGGGAATGGCAAGCAACCTGGACCAGGCGCTGGAGGTAGCGACAAGGATCGGCTATCCCCTAATGGTCCGGCCCTCATACGTTTTGGGCGGAAGGGGGATGGAGGTGATATACGACGAGGAGATGCTCGAAAGGTACGTCGCTGCTGCGGTCGACGTCACCCCGGAGAGGCCCATTCTCATCGATCGCTTCTTAGAGAACGCCCTGGAGACGGAGGCTGATGCCCTCTCCGACGGTGTTGAGGCCTTTGTGCCTGCAGTAATGGAGCATATCGAGCAGGCGGGAATTCATTCCGGCGATTCGGCATGCGTTATCCCTCCGGTGAGCATATCCAGTGAGCATCTGCAGACCATCGAGGATTACACCCGCAAGATCGCCCAGAAGCTGCATGTGGTGGGGCTGATGAATATGCAGTATGCCATCAGTCATGATGTGGTCTATGTGCTGGAGGCCAACCCCCGCGCATCCCGGACGGTGCCGCTGGTCTCCAAAGTGTGCAATGTTTCCATGGCCAGGATAGCCACTCAGATGATGATGAATAAGAGAATGGATGAGCTGGGTTTAAAGAAGAGGATTATCCCTCATTTTGGGGTGAAGGAGTCGGTCTTCCCCTTCAATATGTTCCCGGAGGTCGACCCCCTGTTAGGCCCGGAGATGCGTTCTACTGGAGAGGTTCTGGGGCTGGCCGACTCATTCGGCATGGCCTTCTACAAAGCGGAAGAAGCAGCCAAGCCCTCCCTTCCCGAAGAGGGGACGGTCATGATCACTGTGGCTGCCAAGGACCGATCGGCGAAGCTGGTGGAGGTTGCGCGGGAATTCCAAAAGCTGGGCTTTGCCATCAAGGCCACCAGCGGAACCCGAGCGGTCCTGGCCGAGAACGGCATCCAGTCGGAGATTATCAATAAGATCTACGAGGGCCGGCCCAATATCGATGACGCCATCAAGAACAAGGAGATTCAGCTGGTGATCAACACCCCCATCGGCAAGGCCAGCCAGTATGATGACTCTTATATCCGAAAGGCAGCAATCAAATACAAGGTGCCTTATATCACCACCATTGCTGCTGCCTCGGCGGCGGCGAAGGGTATCAGTGCCTCACGGGCTGGCCATTCGGGAGTTAAGTCGCTGCAGGAGTATCACCGGGATATCAAGTAGAATTAGTGATCCAGACGGAGGGAGCTGGATTAAGAGAGGAAAGGAATTGGGTGTTCTCCCGAACGCCCAAATCAATTAAAAGAAATTATAAATTCAAGTGCGAAGATATGCTTTCTACTCTTCGCATTGGTAATTAATCCGATCTCCCATGTGTTCGGATCCCCACTCACAAAGCTGGTCGAGAATCGGCATAAGGGACTTTCCAATTTCCGTAAGTGAATATTCCACTTTGGGCGGTACCTGAGCGTAAACTTTTCTTGTGATAAGTCCGTCTTCCTCAAGTTGACGAAGCTGTTTTGTAAGCATTCGCTGAGTGATTCTTGGCTGTAGCTTATCCAACAGCTGGCTAAAACGCAGCGTCTCATCATTCAGCGCATATATGATCACCGGTTTCCATTTGCCCCCGATCATATCCAGGGTTGCATCGATTGGCCAATCATATTTGTATTCCTTAGATGCAGATTCCATTAGTATCAATCCTGTTAGTATGTTACAAAACAGTTAGTACATCTTATTTATACTTTATGATCTCAGAGTATACCGTGAGCACCAATCACCGCGAATCCCCAGGCGGGGGATGCTGCATGGTAAGAAACTGTGACTGACGATAAATATGAGAAAATGCACGCAAAAGAGGAATAGAAATGAAGTTCGAATTCTTGAATCCGACACGAATAGTATTCGGCGCGGGTTCGCTCTCTCGATTGGGCGAACTCGCAAGCAGGTACGGAAAGCACGCACTGGTGGTCACCGGTGGCGGTAGCGTCAAACGGAACGGCACATTCGGTCGGGCGGTCAAGAGTCTGAAGGATGCAGGCATATCCGTATATGAGTGTGCAGGCGTCGAGCCGAATCCCAGGATAACCTCGGTCAGAAAGGGAGCGGAGACCGCACGCCAAAATAAATGCGACATGGTCATCGCAATCGGCGGAGGCAGCGTAATGGATGCATCCAAGGTGATAGCTGCGGCCGCTCTGTACCATGGCGACCCCTGGAACATGATTTTGCATGGCCAGGAGAAAGTGCATGTCCCGACAAAGGCCCTTCCGATAATCACCGTCCCCACGCTTGCAGCCACTGGCTCGGAGACGAACTGCGGAGCCGTCATCTCGAACGAGGAGACGCAGGAAAAATCCTTCATGATGACCGAGTGTCTCTACCCGAAGGTCGCCCTGCTAGATCCCGAGTTGACGATGAGCGTCCCGAAGGATCAGACGGCGTACGGCGTATGTGACCTCATCACTCATGTCACCGAGGGCTATTTCAACAGCACCGGGAACACGCCCATTCAGGACAGGTTCGCCGAGGGCGTGATACTGACCGCCATGGAATACGGGCCCAAGGCGATTGCCGACAGCACGGACCTGGACGCGCGTACGCAGGTCCAGTGGGCGGCAAGCGTCGCTTTGATCGGATGGGTCCAATCCGGCGCCGGCAGCATGGGTTCGCCCGTGCACATGATCGAACACACCGTCTCGGCCTACCATGACATTACTCACGCTGCAGGTTTGTCGATAATCAATCCGTCATGGATGCGGTTCGCGGCGAAAACCAACACGTCGAAGTTCGTCCAGTTCGCAGAACGCATCTTCGGACTCCCCGCAAAGGGTCCGGAAGACATGGAATGCGCCCTGTCAGGCATCGACCGGTTCGAGGAGTTCCTCAAGTCGATCGGCTGCCCGACCCGCTTCTCCGAGCTCGGCATCGACGAGAAGCTCATCGGGACCTACGCAAAGGAGACGCTCCGCATCATGCACAATGACAAAGGGATGCTTCCTGCAAGATCGCCCATGAGCGAGGCAGACATCGTCGAAGTGTTGAAAGCGGCTCTGTAATATCTGAATGAAGGTTGACTCATGGGAAAGACGGAAACACTCGATGAGGAATTGATGAAAGATGTCATTGTAATAATTGGAGCGGGTTCAATCGGAGTAGCGATCGCTCGCCGCGTCGGTGTCGGAAAACATGTGCTGCTGGCAGATATAAAACCGGAAAATGCGGAAGACGCAGCTGAAACCATGTTGGACGCGGGTT
>JARKOR010000034.1 GCA_029975625.1 Nanosynbacter sp.
TCATTGTGGCGGTCAATGACGAGGATGCTTCGGGCTGGACGGTTGACCAAGTAGTGCAAAAAATTCGAGGCGAAATTGGCTCAAAGGTGACTGTTAAGGTGTTGCGAGATAGGGAAACTAAAGATATTACCGTAGTTCGCCAAGAGGTGAAATCGCCAACGGTTGAGGCGGAAATTGTCGGTGACGTAGGCATATTGACCGTCCATCGTTTTAACGGCGAAACCGGACCACTTGCGCGAACAGAGGCGGAAAAGTTTGTCAGCAGTGGGGTAAAGCGCGTCGTACTCGACCTTCGAGGCAATCCTGGCGGCGAGGTGACGGCGGCTCAGGCGCTGGCGGGCCTATGGCTTGACAATCAGGTAATTCTGACCCAAAGGCGGGGCGACGAGATTATTCAGACAAACAAATCGACAGGAAGGCCTATCTTGGGCGATATTAAAACGGTAATTCTCATTAACGGGGGTAGTGCCAGCGCGAGCGAGATTGTTGCCGGAGCACTCAGGGATTATGACAAGGCGACTCTCGTAGGTGAAACGACCTACGGCAAGGGAAGCGTGCAGGCGGTGATTCGCCTGAGTGGCGGGTCGCAGCTTAAGGTGACAGAATCTCGCTGGTTTACGCCAAAAGGCAAGAATATCGATAAAACTGGTATCGAGCCGGACGTAAAGGTAGAATTGACTGCCGACGACGTTAACAACAATCGCGATCCGCAGCTGGAGAAAGCAAAATCACTATAGGCACGAGGCAAACCGCTTGTGCTGCGTCAAATAATTGTGCTATGATGGGGGTAGTATGGACGTAAAAAAGAAAATTCTGTTAGTTGAGGATGACACGGCGCTTGCATCGGTCTATCGGGCACGTCTGGAGCTTGAGGGTTTTGACGTCAGGGAAGTGAACAATGGCGAGGAAGCGCTCTCAGCGACGCTTGAATATCATCCGGATCTCATCTTGCTTGATGCGATGATGCCAAAAATCAGCGGTTTTGACGTATTGGATATTTTGCGCAATACGCCTGAAACGGCAAATGTTCGTATCGTCATGCTAACCGCGTTGTCTCAGCCAAAAGACAAGGAGCGCGC
>JARKOR010000035.1 GCA_029975625.1 Nanosynbacter sp.
TTTTGTATGCCATGTGTGCTATAATGAAAGGGTAGAGTAATGATTCCGGCCAAAAAGGTCGGAGTTTTTCATATCAATGAGTAAAAATGATATAATAAGAGATGAAAAAGGAGAAATTATGGAAGATTTGAACATTAAGCAGTTAACGCTCGCGTTAAGGGCAATCGCCGAGGAGAAGAACCTACCGGAAGATACCGTGCTTGAAGTGATTGAGCAGGCAATTGCTGCGGCGTGGCGGCGTGATAACGGTGAGCGCGAGCAGAATGTTCGGGCGAGCTTGAATATTAATGACGGTACGGCTACCGTATACGTCGTGCGCGATATTGTCGAGGAAGTTGAAAACGATATTACGCAAATTTCGCTTGAAGATGCGAAGAAGATTAAAAAGGACGCCGAACTTGGAGGGGTTATCGAAGATGCCCACGAGGTGACGAGCTTTGGCCGCGTAGCAGCCCAGACGGCCAAACAGGTGATTTTACAGCGATTACGCGAAGCAGAGCGTGATGTCGTTTTGGCTGAATTTGAAGACAAGATTGGTTCCGTAGTAACGGGAACGGTGCAGCGAGTCGAGCCGCGGGTTGTGCGGATTGAGATTGGCAAAGCTGTCGGTATTATGCCTCAGAGCGAGCAGATTCAAGGTGAATATTATGGCGTTGGTCGACGTATCAAGGTGCTAATCAAGGATATTGAGCGAGAGGGCCGCGGTCCGCAACTGATTTTGAGCCGAGGGAGCGAAGATTTCATCCGTCATTTGTTTAGCCAGGAAGTTCCTGAAATGGAGACTGGCGCGGTGGAGATTAAGAAAATCGCTCGCGAGGCCGGCCGCCGCACAAAGTTGGCTGTTGCGTCCGCACTGCCAGGTATTGACCCGGTTGGAACGTTCGTTGGAGGTCATGGTACCCGTGTCCAGGCGGTAATGAACGAAATTGGCGACCAAGAGAAGATTGATATCATTCCGTACGAAGAAGACCCCGCGGCGTTTATTGCCAGCGCAATGAGTCCTGCCGATGTCCTGAGCGTCAAGGTTGACGAAGAGGCAAAGCGCGCGACCGTGTATGTAACGGAAGATCAGCAATCGGTAGCAATTGGTCGTGCAGGCCAAAATGTTCGCCTGGCAAGCCGGTTGACGGGTTACGAGCTTGATATTGAAGCAAAGGTGCCGGTGAAGCAAGAAGCGAAGCCGCGTAAAGATATTGAAGACAGTTTGATGAGTGCGATTGAAGAGGTTGCAGAGTAGATATAGCAACCGAAGAAAGGAGGTGGTGCAATGCCAGATGATTTCTCTGAATTAGAGAATCGGCTGACGGATACGGCTAGGGCAAGCCTAGAGCGGGCCGGTTTGATTGCGCACACGAGCGGGAGCTCATACGTTGGGACGGAGCACCTACTTTTGGGTGTCTTGGCGCAAAATTCGTCAATGGGAGCAAAAGTATTGGCCGACAGCGGCGTGACGCTTGATCGAGCGGAATTAGTCCTGGGACTTACTCCGAAGGCTGTTGTGGTCGTTGCGGTATATAAAGGTATCAGCAAAGAGGTCTTGCAGGTGATGCGTACCGCCTGGGAGATTGCGCTTGAATTTGGGCAAGAATTCGTTGGAACGGAACACCTTGTCTATAGTATTTTAACGCAAGCCGGGGCGCGCGCGACACGGCTCCTTGAAGATATGAATGTCGATATTGAAGCGCTTCGAGCCGACCTTGAGCAGGTATTTGACCGCCAGCAACATGAATCAATGGCGAGCGAGGAGCAAGGCGAGCGAGCAAAAGAGCTGAAAATCCTCGTGAAATACGGCATTGATCTGACAGAGCGCGCCCGCGGCGGCAAATTAGACCCTGTGATTGGGCGCGACAAAGAGATTGAACGGATGATTACGATCTTGGGGCGGCGGAGTAAAAATAACCCTGCGCTGATTGGTGAACCAGGAGTTGGTAAAACGGCGGTGGTTGAAGGTCTCGCTCAGCGCATTGTAAGCGGTCATGTGCCAGATTTTCTTCAAGGCAAACGACTTGTTCAGCTCGATCTCGTGTCGATGATTTCCGGGACAAAATACCGCGGGCAGTTTGAGGAACGCATGCAAAAGGTGTTGACGGCACTCAAACATCACCCGGAGATTATCGTGTTTGTGGATGAGCTACACTTATTAGTTGGCGCTGGGGGCGCTGAAGGGTCAATGGATGCAGCAAATGTGTTAAAGCCGGCCTTGGCCCGCGGTGAGATTAAAATGATTGGCGCGACAACGTTCGATGAATATCGCAAATACATCGAAAAGGACGCGGCGCTCACTCGTCGATTTCAAACTGTGGTCATTGAAGAACCGACCGTGGATGAAGCAGTGGCCATGATGCGCGGTCTGGCCGGTAAGCTTGAGGCGTATCACCATGTCGAATTGAGCGATAAGATGGTGCGTCTATCCGTTGATCTGGCAGAGCGTTACATTACGGATCGATTCTTGCCAGACAAGGCGATTGACGTTATAGATGAAGCAGCCGCGCTTCTTCGTTCCGAACAGTCAGCAAAACCATCACGTCGGCAACGATACCAGCAGCAAATTCGTAGATTAGCTGGACGTATTGACGCGGCGGTTGAAAGCCAGGACTATGAACAAGCGGCACTCCTCAAAACGCAGATGGTGAAGCTTGAGCAGCAGCTAGCAATGCTTGACGGCGAGTCGCCGGAACGAGCGCCGTTAACCGAGCGGTATCTTCGTCGAGCAGTAGCTGCAATAACCGATGTTCCGCTGGTTAATATCGAACGCGACACGCTTGCGTCGCTTGCGAAGCTTGAAGCTCGACTAAATCAGAGTGTGATTGGCCAGGAGGAGGTCATTCGTGAGGTCTCACGGGTTATTAAACGGGCGCGC
>JARKOR010000067.1 GCA_029975625.1 Nanosynbacter sp.
GTAGGAAGGAAAGGAGATTAGAAATATGTCAATGCAAACTACAGATCCAATCGCCGACCTTCTAACCCGCATTCGCAATGCAAAGATGGTTGGTAAAACGGAAGTACGTGTTCCGTCAAGCAAACTGAAAAAAGTTGTTGCCGAGCAGCTCGCGAAGAATGGCTACCTAACTAAGGTTGCTATTGAAAACGCAAAGCCACGTGATATTCTGGTCGTTACTATCAACGATCCGAGCGAAAACAGCACAATCCACGAGATCACCCGAGTATCAAAGCCAGGTCGACGCGTCTATGTTGCCGCCGCCGATATTCCAAAGGTGAAATCCGGTCGCGGACTTGTTCTCGTTAGCACCTCAAAGGGTGTCATGACCGGACAAGAGGCTGTCAAGAATAAGCTCGGTGGAGAGCTGTTGCTCAAGGTTTACTAAGATGAGCGGCAATGCTTATAATGAGGCACTCGACGGCGTAGCCAAGATTGCCCAGCAGGGAGATAAGCTTTCCCCTGAAGAGAGAAAGAACCTTGCTATTGCCGTAGCTAATCTTGCTGTGTTCCTTGCTCAGCCGGATGAAGATACTGATGGCTCCACTTCTCAAGCGCTCAATAAGTAACCGTTCTTAGGACCACAAAAACCTCCTCGCCTTCGGGGAGGTTTTTGTTTACTCTTTCTAACTCGGCTATCTCTACCCAAAAAACGCTATATATAGCGTACTTACACCACATATAGCGTCTAGGCTACAGATCCGAGGCACCGAACCCAGATAGTCCTTTTACGCCATCCTTCAGCTCATCGGCGCGAATTTGGATGATACCCGCATCGGTCTCGTTGCCGCCAATTGTGACAACATTATTACCTTCGACCGCCACAACAATCGCGACATGTTCAGTGCTCGATCCATCGGGCGTTTCACCAAAGTAGAACGCGACATCACCGAATTGCGGGGTATATTCACCTATGTCGTAATATGCATTATATTGTTCGTAATATTCCTGTAGCGTCTCGACTCCTGGAATTCGCCAATAGCCCGTATCTTGATGAATAAAGGGTGAGTCAGCCTCGTTAAACATCCAGCTAATGAAGTCGGCGCACCACGATTCCTCGAATCCCTCTGTATAAGTCAAAACTGTCTCGTCAAATTCTGTTGGATATTTTGCGTATTCTTCTCGCAATATCTTTAGTACTGCCAACTGCGTGCTCGAAAAGCCGGTTGTATCGATTGTCGATAGATATTCGTTCACGTTAGTCGAAGTGGAGGTTCCCGTTCCGGCCTCCGCTTCACTTGTCCTCGACGTATCGTCACGGAAAAGGAAAAACCATCCCAGGAGGATTGCTGCCGTCACGATGATAAGGGCAATTATGCTCTGTTTCATATCTTCTAAAGTATACTACAGGAATTCTGTAAGGAGGTTTTAAGGGCGGAGGTTTTGTCAACTGAATGTCGAAACTCCACCCCCCTTTGGGAGCAGAGCTCGACCGTCAGGTGGGTGGAGTGCTAGATGGGAACATCCATCCATAATGGAAATGCCAAAATTTCGCAATCACGCTTCACTAGGCACCTCTTGCGTAATTCCCTACGCAGACCATTGTCGCGCTTTCTCGAATTGTCTTCCGTTGGCCGGGCGTCTGATGACGCCCGTCTCTTTAGTTCTGCAACTACCGCGTCGGCATCGAAACGCTCGGGATGTTTAAGGAAAGTCGCGATGACGTTATCGGGCACCATCTCGAGATCTAGGTTCTTGTTGACGATTTCCGCGCTATAGCACTCTATGAAAATATCGTGCTCCAGCGAGAACAGCCTATGAGTAAAAGCGAGGGTGTTACTCCAGCCATATTCCTCTCGACCGCAGGACTGGAGCGTCCAGTACGGAACTGTTCGCCATACGGCCCTTTTTGACCTGACATATTCGTGGATTTGCTCGGCAACGCTCCTGATTGCCGTATTGATTTCACCTATTTGCGCATCCATAATTCCTCCTCGGTTGTGGATGTGTCGCTATTGTAATGCCATTAAGGTCTGAACGCAAGCATAAGCTTTTAGCCTCGGTTCTTTGGTGTTGTGTCTATGAAAACGGTTCAATCCTATATCTGAAAACCTAGGCTCGGCAGCAAGTAAACGAGGAGAAAAACGATAACTATGGTAGTAATGATAGGCAGAAAGCGCCGACCGAGTGATAAGTCCGCTCGCTCGCTTGCAAAGAATATGGAGAACCAGATAGAAACAACAGGTGCCGCCAGCAGCAGAGGGAAGCTCACCCAATTAAGAACAAAGTTCTGAAACGGTGTGTTTGTATATATACCAAATAACCCGTCTAAGAGGCTTGCTCCGGTCACTTGTATGAGAAAGATGGCTATGAGTATTGGAACGAAGAGCACGGCGGGACTGATGATAGCGGCGAGCTTCCACGGTAGTCTTTGTATTGCCCTCGGGGGTCGAGTAGGTTGCTGTATAACCTGGGGTGCTTGGTTGCTAGATTCTTGTTCCATGGCTTCATTCTAGCGTAACGGCTTTCCCGTAGCAAGCGTCATTTAATTTTTACGGGAATCTCTTGTATTTGACGTCTAAAAGTGCTATGATAAATAGGATATTAATTTGCGAGTGAAATCGGGAGATTTTGCGCTGGCCAGGTTAATCCTAAAGTCGATGCAATGCATCGTTGTTCTAAAAAACAGGATTGCTTGATTCAAGCACAGAAACAAACATCTCACTTGCGCTAGCGAAAGGTAAGAAATGAGTCTGAGTCGAATCGGAAAACTACCAATCGAGATTCCGTCAGGTGTGACAATCACGGTTGACTCTGGTGACGTAACTGTCGAGGGGCCTAAGGGCAAACTCGTACAGTTTATTACGCCAGCTGTCACAGTTGAAGTCAAGGACGGTACTCTCACGGTCTCACCTAAAGATGAGTCCAAAGAGGCGCGCTCTCAGCATGGTTTGATGCGCGCGCTTATTAACAATATGGTGATTGGCGTCACTAAAGGCTATGAAAAGCGCCTTGAGGTCAACGGCGTTGGCTTCCGCGTTTCATCAAGCAATAACGAGCTTGAAATGGCGCTTGGTTTTAGCCATCCTGTAAAATACAAAGCTCCTGAGGGCGTAACTGTTACCAATGACAAGATGACAATCATCGTCAGTGGTATCGACAAGCAACAGGTCGGACAGGTTGCCGCGGAAATTCGTTCCTTGAAGAAACCTGAGCCATACAAGGGCAAGGGTATTAAGTATGCTGACGAGCAAATTTTGCGCAAAGCAGGAAAGACAGGTAAATAATCATGGCAGACGCAAAGAAAGCATTGAACCGCAATCTTCGTAAGGCTCGTGTCCGCGCAAAAATTAGCGGTACCGCTGAACGCCCACGTCTCACGGTGACGATCAGTAACACGCACATCTCCGC
>JARKOR010000078.1 GCA_029975625.1 Nanosynbacter sp.
CTCATAAACCTCTTCGCGAAGATCGCCGAAGAACTCGGTATCATGAAGATGGCAATGCGAGTCAATTAGTCTCATAGAGCAATCATACCATATTTGAGAGCACTTAATCTGAATCTCAAAACCCTCCATTCCGCGGGTGACTCTGGGGCTGGGGCAGCACCCGAAAATTTTTCACTTTCAGTAGAAAAATTTTTAGGGGCGAACCGAGCGGCAGGACCCGAGGAGAGGGTTTTGATATCTACATTACTTAGTGTTGACATTACACTAAGCATAATCTATACTTAACCTATCTAAGCGAAAGGAATATGTATGAGAAGTACTCAAAACGCAATTATTAGAGACCTCGAAGTCATGCCACATATCAATCCAGAAATAGAGATACATCGGCGCGTCGAATTCTTGGCCGATTATCTAGCTCATGCCGGCGTGAATGGCTTTGTTTTAGGCATATCAGGCGGGCAAGACTCCCTGTTAGCCGGGATTCTAGCCCAGCGCGCCGTAGACCTCCGGCGTAACGCAAATCACGATGCTACCTTTCACGCGGTACTTCTTCCGTACGGTGAACAACGGGACCGAGCGGACGCGGAGCTCGCGATTGACACGATTAAACCGGATATTACTCACGACTTTAACATCAAAAATGCAACCGACTCGCTGGTAGCAGATTTTTCTGCCACCACGAGCCAGGAATTAACTGACTACCACAAAGGAAATGTCAAAGCCAGAATGCGAATGATTGCCCAATATGCCCTAGCCGGACAATACAACCTGTGTGTTGTCGGCACGGATCATGCCGCAGAGGCGGTAACAGGGTTTTACACGAAGTATGGCGATGGCGGAGCCGATATAATACCTCTGGCTGGGCTCAATAAACGCCAGGGCCGCCAGATTTTAGCGCATCTAAAAGTCCCCGACATATTCATAACGAAACAGCCGACAGCCGACCTCCTTGATACTACTCCAGGCCAAAGCGACGAAAACGAACTAGGCATACCTTATAATGAGATCGATAACTACCTGGAAGGGAGAGCCGTACCCGAACATGTAGCGGAGGCTATTGAAGAACGCTATAACGCCACCTGGCATAAACGTACCATGCCGGTAGCATTTACTCACAACCACTTTTTGTAGTATTATTTATTGTATGAAGTACACCAAACCATATGTACCGCCAACGTTAACTGTTGATGCTGTGGTTTTTCAGATATCAAACGGCGTGCTGGAGGTGCTGCTGCTCAAAAGACCTAACGAGCCTTTTCGAGGCGAATGGGCGCTGCCTGGCGGCTACAATGCCGAAGGCGAGACCACTACGGACGCCCTACATCGCATTGCTTTGCAAAAAACAGGTGTTGATATCAAAAAAGACCTGCGCTATATTGAGCAGCTCTATACGTTTGATACCGTCGATCGAGATCCGAGAGGTCATGCGGTGTCCGTCGTCTATATGGGGTGCGGGCGGGATATCGAAGTTCGCGAAGCAGGATCTCACGTGGCGTTTCTCGACGTCAATAATCTACCGAGGCTCGCGTACGACCACGCGAATATTATTAGATACGCCCGCGAACGGCTTATTTCAAAACTGACTTACACTAACCTTGTTTCGTCATTTTTAGAAAAACGCTTTACCCTAACTCAGCTGCAGGCTGCCTACGAAATAATTTTTGGACGTGAGTTTGACAAGAGAAACTTTCGCAAAAAATTCCTATCACTCAATTTGATTCATAAAACAGACGAGACCTGGAGGGATGGCGCTCATCGACCAGCTCATCTCTATGAGTTTAACGACAAGAAGCTCGAAACCCTGGCACACAGCTTTGACTAGTTCACAAGAGTAAAGATTCTTCTCCCCCTACATTTAAATGCCCCACCTCTATACGAAGTGGGGCAGGATGGTCCGCCTAGCGAACTTTTTTATCGTTCACAGTCGGACCATGAGAGGTGAGACGCACTGGGGTTTTGAGCTCTCGCTCAATCGCCTCAATAACCGAATCCGCGGACGGGTCGACCGGCGCGCTGTAAAGCGCTTTTGCCTGAAACAGCAGTTGACCCAGACGGGTGACATAGGCTTTGTCGCCGTAGCGACCTACTCTAATATCATGCGGTACCCCTTGCTTGTCCAGCAAGAAATATCGTCCGGCATCCTGGACGTCGGGCAGCGTGTATCCGACAGCGCATTTCCATTGCGGCAGTTTTTCGGTGCGATCCAAACCGGTAATTACCAACCCGTCGACTCCACCAATCGCCGCTAAAGCATAGCGATGCGCCAATGAATCAAAGTGCCCAATCCTGAACTGTCCTTGCCATAGCCCCGTGTCATTAAAATACTCGGCTAATGGCGCGTTCAGTGCCGGATCCTCGGTCACAAATGGACCGAAACCGTGCCGCGTTGTGTAGCTGCGGACAATACCCAATGTTGTCACCTTACCAGAGAAACCAATATCCTCTAGCTGACGACGAGCATTGTCGGGCGTGGTGTTACTCCACGTTGTATGCGGATGAAAACCACGCTTTTCGTCCAACAGGACGCCCTGAGCTGCTTCAAACACCAGATGGTCATATTGTTTTGCCAGCGTGGCTAGATAGTCAGGGTCGACAATCCGCACCAAGCGGGTCCATTCGAAAAACTCCTCAGCATACAACTTCGGCAGTGACTGGTCGCATAGCATCTCCCACTCAGGCGTGTCAGTCGGCGCGCTCATTGCCGCCATCTGTGCCAATTTGTTCCGCCGTTGGTCCTCCAATCGCTTGGCAAGACCCGAACAAGTCAACTCGCCCGCCTGAAGCGCTAAATCGGGTCGAAACATCCAATCCAAAATCGCCTCAGAGATACCCTGGCCAGTACTACCGTGCCGTCCGTTACCCCGTACCAACTCGCGCAAACGATTGCCCGCTTGGTGGTATGGCGTAACGATACGAGCAAATTGGTCAACCGTCGTGCGCTGCCAAATATCATCCACGCCAAGTTCAATGAGATGACTTGCCTCAAGGAACATGTTCAGCGGATTCACCAGCATATCGACCGACAGATGCGTCGGCACCTCCGGTAAAAAGCTGGCGGCACCAAACTGCGAAAACGTGTGATGTCGACCGTCCGGCCTCACGATATTATGCTCAGCCTGCGGTCCGCCGTTAAAACGAATTACCGCCGCCGATGTTGACGTCGCCGCCAAATACTCCGCGGTAACCCCCTTGCCGGCGTCGCCATAGCTCAAGTCAACCGTAATTGTCGCATGTACCATGATTATCACCCCTTTTGAAGTGAATAAAGCCTGGTGCGGAAACTTCGAAAAAGAAGTCCCGCACCAGGCATTGGAAAAGGAAGGAGTTTAGAGCCGATCGGCTCCATCACCCTTGGTGTCGAGACTACCTGACGTACGCGCCAATGACATGCCACCCGCAGTAGGGGCGGTGTTTTCTATGGCCGCAAGAGCAGTACTCACCGACTTCTTTGAACCACCGGCCGACAGCATAGCTGCCTTAGTCGCGTCCGTGTCCAGGCCGCCCTCAAAGCGTGCGATCAAAGCCGCGATGGCCTCGACCGACACCGCCGGGTCGTCCAGCACGATGACGTTTTCCTTGCCGATGAGCTCCTCCCATGCGGGAGTAATCTCTTCGGGATAGTAGGCGCCCATGCGCTGAAACAGGAAGAACACATGATTCTTCTGTTGCAGCTCAGCAAACACCGTTGCGGCCGAAATATCTTCAGCCGCATCGTCGCCAGTCAACGACTTCAGCGTGTAATTGTCGCCGTGCCAACGATAACGACCATAGTCGCGCCGAATCTTGTCATACGGCATCTCGTCGCCAAAGAAGAACACGAAGCCCTTCTTGCCGAACAGCTCGTACGGCTCGAGGTGCGTGTGCCGGGCGCTCATGTAAGCACCCAACTCGTACGTCTCGTGCACCTGACCGCCGCCAGCACCCTCCAGGATGACCGCTGCAATCTGATCGTCCAGTCGATTGTCGCTTTCGAATTGACCCCATTGCAAGGGGTATTCGTCGGAAGTTGCATCGCCAATCGCGCCAATGTTGATTTGCGGATCGGCGCAGAAGTTGCCGTCCTTCAGGTAGGCCTGAAGATTGGGCAGCTTGCTGTGCACCACTTTGGCAGCGCTGATGTTGCTGCCAGTGACATCCAACCAGATTTGGATTGCCGTCGGGTCGGGGTGTTCATCGGTCACGCAAACTTCGCGCATCACCTTCCCAGCGAACGGACTGTTCGGTCCAGCCACCTGGGTCGGTTCGAGAAGCTTATGCACTCCACGCACCACGCCAGCCTTGACCTTGGCCGAATGTCCGAAAGTCGGAATACCAGCCGCCTTCGCCGCCGACACTCTTGCACTATAGGAGCCCACGCTCCAACTGCCTCCACCCATGATAGTTTCCCTTCTCAATGACCGCCGCTCACCAGTTGAGCGGACGGAATACCCTGGGATAATACGGAGCACCAAGGCGCTCCAGGACAGCGTCGAACTGCGCTAGCATTTCATACGCTGACTTTATCTCATCACCACGCGCGGCCCGAATGAAATACTGTTCCATCAGGTTGGGCATCTTCATGCCGCCCATCAGGAACTGCATTGAACGAGCCGCGAGAGCAATGTCATGCGCTGTGGTCGGCGCCTGACGCTTCAAGATATCTGATTGATACCAATCGCGCCGTGCACCCACCACCGCCTTCAGCTGCGGATAATGGCCGTTGCTTCGCAAGACCGAATAGCACCAATCGGCCAAAACGACACCGTGCATCGCCGGGTAAATCAGAATATTACTCGGTACCAATGCACCGTGTAGCACGCCTATATCATGCGCACCGCCAAGCGCCCACAACACACGCCGCCATATCCATGTCATATCCAGCGGATGCAGCCCATTGGGATAGCGAACACGAACCTCTTCGAGGTTTACGAAGCCATCCAGCCGGGTAATCGCATTCGCCCGTAGACGTTTACGACCATCTGCTACCGCAAACGAATCAAGCAGTTGCGGGAAAAAGCCAACATGCTCTTTACCAGCTCCTGCTAGCAGCTTCAGCGCATCGGCCTCCGCCGCTAGCAATTCGTTGTCACGCGGCACCTGGGCTACTTTGATAATTGAATTAGTCGCGACCCCGCCCTTTGTCGAGCGAGCGCGATAACCAGTTGTCATATCAAAGTAATGATCCAGGCTTTTAGACACCTCGTGCCGCATATTCGCCGACTCGAACACCAAAGAAGATGCCCGGTCATAAAATGCACCAGCCCGCTGAGCCTGCTCCGCCTGATGATATAGCTGCGTCAATTTGTCGAATACCAGCGACGCCTCCGCATTATCGCCTGAGGCCACCTTGTCTGGGTGGATTATCCTCGCGAGCCTGCGGTACGTTGTCTTAATCGACTGCTCATCGGCAACCAGGAAAACATCATGGTAGCTAGTCGCATCGTGAACGCGCCCAGCCGCCTGACGAAATTCGCCCGTCATCGGTTATCTCACCTCCTTGTTAATGTGCCTGCGGTTTTTTATACGCTTGACTCTGCAGAAAACAAGCGACCTCCTGCCTAACTTGGCGGGATGACCAAAGCAAGTTGCTCTGATAGTGTCATAATAACACTAACTATATATGAAAATCTATAGTAATTGTAAAAATTACAATAACTAACATCGGTGAAAGCCCCAAATAATACATCACTCAGGCATCGTCATAGCCGTCTTACCCCTTAAGTGCAGCTGCCGCGAGTTTTGCCGAAGTAGCATAGAGGTGGTCGATGTCCTGCACGGCGCCTATATCGTGCGGTTTATCATACACGCCGCCGGATTGACACACTGCCATCGCCGCCACGATTGACGCCGTGCTGTCGCTATCGCCGCCCAAGTTAACCGCTCGATACACTGCCGTCTGCATATCGCCCTCCGAACCTAAGAATATATCGTAGGCAATTGCCAGTGTTTCGGGTACGTAAAATCCATATCGCTTGCCCGACTTGCCGGCTGCATATCGTTCGACTAGCGATGCGGCGTCCTGACAGGGCGAATCAATTGCACGAAGCAACAGTTCACTCTCGCGGGGAAAATCTTCCCGCATATCATGCGCCGCTCGGCGCACAACCTCGTCAAAAGGAATATCATCCTTCAACAAAGCACTAATCACCTCCCCATGCAAACGCGTACAAACACGCGCAATATCGGTATCGTGCGTCATGGTCGTGAACAAATCGTATTGCTCCTGGCGCGTCTGCTGGTCAACCTCGCGTAGCGCATGCCACAAGGCAAGCGGCGCCATCTTCATGACAACTCCGTTGCCGCCGCCATTCTTTTGCCCAGATTCAAGAGGGGATACACCACTCATCATCCGCTCTACCGCCTCAGTTGTCGAGCCGCCCCAGCGCCTCGGTGTTGGCTTACCGTTTTTACGGGGGACAAGCGGCGTTTGATGATAAGCCTCAATATGGGCGTCGCGGAGCGCCTCCAGCGAGAAGCCGCCCGCCGCCACCAAACTCTCCGCCGTCACCACACTTAATTGCGTATCATCACTCGTCACGCCCCTTCCCTCGTATGGGAAAAACGGATGCGCTACCGGTTCGCGCAATTCGGTAATCTCTCCGTAAACCTCCTGTATCTCCGCTGTTGATTTTCCCTCGGTCGGCACGCCAGCCGCATCGCCATAGGCAATAGCGGGTAATAATTCTTCAGCCGCTGTATGTAGTTTTTCTTTCATAGAAACCTCCTTATTACATATAGTATATATCAATTAGTGTTGACAATACAATAACAAGGGGCTATACTCATGAGTAGTTAGTGTAATTTATACACTAACATAAACCTAAGAAAAGGAGTTGTGAAGATGAAGACAAATGAACTATCGACATATAATCGTCATATTGCTATCAACGTGGACCCGCAAATTGACTTCTGCCCTGGAGGTGCCCTGGCTGTTAATGAGGGCGACCAAGTTATTGAGCCGCTGAACCGTATTAACGAACAGGTTTGGCGAAATGGCGGTATGGTCGTCATAACCGGCGACCAGCACCCCGCTATAACCCCGCATTTTGCGGATTATGGAGGTATTTGGCCAACGCACTGCATAGCCGGCACCGAAGGCGCTCAGTTTCATCCTGACCTCACTATTCGCCCGGGATATGCGTTCATCGATAAAGGCACCGGGGAGCTAGACGGCTATTCCGGATTTGACGGGGCAACTCGTGACGGCTTGACGCTTAAGGACATTATCAAGCCCACTAACGACACTGATCGCACAATTGTTGTATTGGGCGGCTTAGCTACAGAATATTGCGTCCGAGCAACCGCACTCGATACGATGGAATACGCGAAGAAACTGTGCCAGGTCGGTCGATGTACTATTGATGTGTGCGTCGCGAGCGATGCAATTCGTGCGGTCAACCTGCAGCCGGATGATGGCGCCAAAGCAATTAAGGAAATGCAAGATGCAGGTATTAGGATGGTAACAACCGATGAGCTGCTGCGCGAAGGAGTGCTATCATGAACGAATCAACACCCCATATCAGCCGCGGCCTTGATTACTATAAAGCGACCATGGGTCAACTAGAATACACCAAACATCTCGATGCCGAGGTTACGTTTGAACTAAAGAACAGGTCTTCCGATCGCTTGGCGGAGTTTGTCGATCCATCGGAATTGCAAGACAAGCTTGATACGCTGAGGGATGGATGGCAGCCTGACGAAATCGCTTATCTTGCTGGCCTTCATAATCAAGACGGTTCCGCACAGTTCACGGAGGATTATCTCGACTTTCTTGCCGACAATCCCCTGCCTCCGGTCACGGTTAGCCTTAACGAAGGCAACAATGATATCGCCGTATCGGCAACCGGCGCCTGGCCGCTCGTGACTTTCTGGGAAACGGTAGTTATGAGCGAGCTGAACGAGCTATATTTTGCCAATAAACTAAAGGCTGAGGGTAGATCTCTTGAGGAGCTTTACGCCGAGGGCGACCGCCGCCTGACAGAAAAAATCAATATACTGCGGGACCGCCCGGACATTAAGTTCTCAGATTTCGGTACGAGACGGCGCTTTAGCTATGAGTGGCATAGGCATGTTATTGAGCGCCTGGCCAATGAGTTGCCCGATAATTTTATTGGCACTTCTAACATATATCTCGCAAACAAGCTGGGGCTACCGCCAATTGGCACCTTCGCCCACGAACTGCCAATGGTCTACGCGGCCCTGGCTGATCAAGCCGGCAAAAAACCACTAGGCAGCCACAACCAAGTGATCCAAGACTGGGAGGCGTTGTATCGAGGAGACCTTTCGACAGCTCTGACTGATACTTTCACCAGTGAATTCTTTTTCAGCGATTTTACACCCACTCAAGCCAGGCGATGGAAAGCTCTTAGGCACGACTCAGGAGACCCAGTCGAGTTTGGTGAACGTGTCATACAATTTTATGAACGGCTAGGCATAAACCCGCGCGAAAAAACGATTGTTTTCAGCGACGGATTAGATATCGCGACTATCGTTAAGCTTGCCGACCACTTCAAAGAGCGCATCGGTACTATGTTTGGCTGGGGTACCACGCTAACGAACGATTTGGGTGTGAAGGCTAACAATTTCGTCATGAAGGCTACTATCGTCAACGGCTTTCCGACTGTGAAGTTGAGCGACGTGCTAGGCAAGCATACCGGTCCGCCTGAAAAAATACTACTATACGAAACCGAGTTAAACCAGATATTGGCAGATATCGCCCTAAGGGAGTTAGCAGTCGCATGAGTGAGAAAGCAGCGGAAATACATGAGCGTAAACTTTGGTTCGATGGCCCAAATCTGACAGCCGATGCTATCGTTATCGATCCGAAGCACGACCAAATACTACTCATACAACGACGCGACACGGGACAATGGGCTCTTCCGGGAGGATTTATCGACCCTGATGATACCGACTCAGCCCAGGCGGCCATACGAGAGGTCGCCGAGGAGACGGGCCTACGCATTGAAGACGGCGATGCCCCACTAGTGTTCCAAGGCCGCGTTGACGACCCAAGAAATTCAAGTGAAGCCTGGATTGAGACAAGCGCTCATTTATTCTTGGCAGAGTCCGATAATGCTGATGTGCGCGCCGGAGATGACGCGGCGTGCACTAAATGGCACGATTTAAGCTCTCTACCTGAATTATACGCATCGCATCTGGCTATTATTGATAACGCCGTAGCCTACTTGCTAGGAAGCTCGGCCGACTTAGATGCTCGTTGATCTTCAGTGTGAAGATAGATCTTTGGAAATAGCGGCTGAAAGTCATTTGGCACCACGCTCGAAGAAAAGGCAGTTTTAATTTTTCTGGAGGTTTCCGGCAGGAATGGCGCAAGAAGCTCAGCTATCTGCAACAGGGCGCCAGCGGAAGTGGACAAGATTTCTGCCAGGTGGGCTTCCGCGTCGGTATCGGTCTCGCGGTTTTTCGCGACTTCCCATGGTTTCACGCGATCAATATACTGATTGAGTGAACGAACCATCACCCACACTTCGTCGATTGCGCGATTAAATTCAAACGACTCCATAGCCTCGCGGTACGGCCCCATGTCGTGACGATTTGGCGGCAAATCCCCCACAACACCCGCCTGGTATTTGAGGGTCATGGCAATGACGCGCTGAACGAGATTGCCCAGGTCGTTTCCTAGCTCGCCGTTATAGGCCGCCTCAAAGCGTTCCCAAGTAAAGTCGCCATCATCTTGAGTTGGAATATAGCGAAGGAAATAATACCGAAACGCATCGATGCCGTAGTCACGCAAAATCTCCATCGGGTCGACGCCGTTGCCGAGAGATTTCGCCATTTTTACGCCACCGGAGGTAATGTGCCCATGCACCAACAGTACTTTCGGTAACGGCAAATCAAGCCCGAGTAGCATTGCTGGCCATATGCCCGCATGGAACCTAAGGATATCCTTGCCAACCACCTGCACGTCCGCAGGCCAAAAATCCTGCCCCAAAGGGTCGTTCGGATAACCCAAAACGGTTAGGTAATTACTCAGCGCGTCGAGCCACACGTACATCACCTGGCTTGGATCGTTCGGTACAGGCACGCCCCATGCCAAATTTTTCGCCGGGCGAGACACGCTGACGTCCTGCAGACCGTCTTTTATGAGCTCGAGGAACTCTTTCCTACGAAAATCAGGGACAATTTTCATCTTGCCCGACTCCAGCGCCTGGGTAATTGGCACGGTAAACGCGCTGGCTTTAAAATAATAATTCTCTTCGCTTAATCTCTGGTATGGCGTCTGATGATCAGGACAGATGCCATTATTTTCGGCCGCTTCTTTGTCCGTAATGAACGACTCGCAGCCCTGGCAATACCAACCTTCATAGGTATCCTTATAGAGCAACCCCGCCTTTTCGAGTTGCAGCCAAATATATTGCACGGCGGCTTTATGTTTAATGTCTGTCGTGCGGATAAAATCGGTCGTATCGACATTCAGCGCGTGAATCATCGTTTGAAAATTGCCATACATACTATCGACGTAGGCTTGGGGAGTCACTCCCTGCTCGGCGGCCTTTGCGGCTATTTTATTTCCATGCTCATCGACGCCCGTCTGGAAACGAACTACCCGGCCAAGCTGACGCCGATACCTTGCCCACACATCCGCGAGTAAGTAATCTAATGCGTGCCCGATATGCGGGACACCATTCACATAGGGAATTGCAGTTGTAATATAGGCGTGTTTTTTAGTCATGATACTCTACAGTATAACAGAAAAACAAGTTATACGCTCGGACCGGGGATACTCGACAGCTGACGTCAAGAGAGGAGGTATCTGGTATAATACCTCTATGAAACACGTTACTAAACAATTGCTTACACAGTATCAAAAACAGTTTTCTAGTCGTCCGCAAAACATCGTTCTTCAGCGTAGCGTCATGACGAATGGTATTTATCTTGCCTCGCGAAATCCAGACGTCACCATACGCGACACCAATCAGTGGAGCTATGAGATACCCGCTGGTAGTATCCGCGACCAAAAGAAAACCGGAACATGCTGGCTCATGGCTACTCTTGTGCTTGCCGAAAAAGCGATTAACGACAATTTAAAGACCGAGGACGTCGCATTGTCAAAATCCTTCCTTTATTTTTATGACAAACTAGAGATGAGCAACTCATTCCTTCAAACGATCATCGACACTAAAGACGAAGCTCTCGAAAGCAGGCATGTGCAGCACATTCTACACGAAAAGCAGCAAGATGGCGGGTGGATGAGCGACGCGACACAACTTATCGAAAAATACGGCGTCGTTCCGGAAGCTGTGATGCCAAATACAGAAGACGCTGAAGATTCAGACCCTATCAACTCTATTCTCAACGAAAAATTAGCTCTTTATGCGCAAAAAATACGCTCAGCAAGCGACTCGCAGGCCGTCAAGCAAACCGCTATGGCGGAAATTTACCACATACTTGCGCTCTCGTTTGGAGTGCCGCCAGACGCATTCTCTTTTGATATCCTCCCGAAGGAGGATGACGGCAAAAAAGATAAGAAAACAACGAACAAGAAAGACTTGAAAACTATTCACACCACGCCACTAGAGTTTTGGGAAAAATACGGCACAAAATTGAATGATTTTGCACACATAAGCTTTCTATTAGATCATAAAATGAAACATTATGGCACGCTTTACGAAGAAGATTCGGTCGATGCCATGTACGGCAAGCCTTTTTGCACTGCGAAACTTCGCTTTTCAAAAGAAATTGAGGAGGCTATGAAAAAGCAACTCATGCACGACGAACCCGTGTGGTTTGCGTGGGACGTAGGCAAGCAATTCTCGCAAAAACTCGGCATTTTGGACTCGGAGTTGTGGAAATACGATGACATATACGATACCCACGATAAGCTCGAGAAAGATCTCCGAGGGTTATATCAGGATTATAGCGAACGAGGCATACATGCTACCGCCATTGTCGGATTTCGCGAAGAGAAAGGCGTCGTCACTCATTGGAAAGTAAAGAATAGCTGGGGTAAAAAGCAGGGCCAAGACGGCTATATTTCGATGAACGCAAATTACGCGAAAGACTATATGCTCGACGTCACGCTCCGCCTGACCTACGTACCCAACTCGATTCGCGCTATATTTGAGACCAAACCAGTTGTTGTTCGATATTGGGAGTGAGACTGCTCGATAGGGTTTATGAATGGGTTGGGCCAGGAATAGAAACTCGACAGTACGTTTTTCCATTGTTATTATAAGAAAATCCAGTCGTTGATAAGGAGTTGCCAGCACTGTTCATTACTCCTGGCACCCCACACTTTTGGCTCGTGCCCTGTAGCCAATAGGTCAGAAGAGCCGGCTGAGAGGCCCCGTCAATCTCAAGACCATAGTTGTACGCATAAAGAACACCATTCATAGCGTCTCCGCTATTTGGAACGTTCTTTGGTAACTGCCCGACCCGTTCCATTGCACCACTAAAGGTAGTGTTGCCAGTAATAACAGCACCAGCACTTCCAATACATCCGGAATCAGTTGTGATACATATAACAGGATATCCCGTTGCTGATATGAATGGATAGGCCCCGGTTTCTGCTATATACGCCTCTATCATCTTCAGCGACTGACTCGCAGCATTAATAATAGCGGTGTTCTTAGCTCTTTGTTGTATGTTAGTGTAGGCTGCTATTGATATTGTGGCTAGGATTGCGATAACGACAATGACGATGAGTAATTCTACTATGGTGAAGGCTGGTTGTCTGGAATAATGTTTGATGGAGGGTTTTGTGTATGGATAAAGGCTAGTGAAACCTTGGAGTGTATTGGGTTTATTAGCGTAAGTGTTTTTCATACCTTTAATAGTACCCCCCCCGA
>JARKOR010000088.1 GCA_029975625.1 Nanosynbacter sp.
TCCGGAGCCTCAGACACCCAGCCTCGCGGCTGAGTGCGAGGCAAAGGAGGAAGAGAAATGAGGACGAACAGAATTGTCGGAATCGTCGCGTTTTTCGTGGCGTTCCTCGTAGTTCTCTCGGCAGTTTATATCGCCGTCCGAGAGCCATTCTCGACGGCAGTGAACGACTGCCGGGCGCTAGAGACGTATTCGCGAGAATTCGTCTCAAACCAAGGTGACGAAAATTACCTAGACCAGCAGATTCGAGCCTGCAAGGGCGAGGATCTCGACGAGTCCGAGAAGCCCGGAGGTGGCGCGAGCAGTTCACCAACACCGACTCCGTCGGCTGAGCCCACGGAAGAGACCCAGCCGCGCCAGTGGGAATACCTTGCGAACCGGCCGCCCGTCCAAAAGACGGCTATCAATTCGTTTGGCCCCAGCCAGGGGCTAACCGTCGATATGCCACTGGCGGACATGGACGTTGACCAGGCTATCGCAGAAATGCGATACCGCCTGAGTATCGACCCCATGCTCGCCGCAGCCACCAAAGCTGCGTTCGAGCGGACAGATTACGAAGGTTCGTCCTATGCCGAGGTCGACGCGAACACCAAGTTGTTCTCTGAAGACTACGAGGCATGGGACACCGCCGTAGCTGAAATCAATCGCAAGATTGATGAAGCCGTGGCAGCTGGACAGGTCGGAATTGAACCGCTCAGCGGCAATTACGTCGCTAGCTACTCGATTCCCGGTGAAATTCCTGCAGTTCGCATCGATTACGATGTGCCGCGATGGGGACAAACCGCCATTCGAATTAGCGATGAACTGTTCCAGCTGGAATGCGGAATCCAGAATTACTGGGAGGGTTCACTCCCCATCCAGGGACCGCAGATCATGCCTGAACCATTCCCAGGTATGGACCGGACGCCGGAGGGTACACCAATCGTCGAGGTGCCTCCGGCTCAGCCGGAGAAGCCAGAGACGACGGTGCCACCAACGGCACCTCCGACGACACCGCCCACGGCTCCGCCGACGACGGTGCCTCCGAGCACTACTCCGCCGACGACAGTGCCTCCGACGGCACCTCCGACGACAACTCTTGAGCCTAAACCGTCCGAAGAGGACAGTTACGCTCATGAGACCGGTGCTCCACAGGCCTCCACAACGGGACCGGCACGGGAGTCGGCCGAACCGGTCGACACCAATCCTGCGCCGACCGAAGACCGTGATGTGCCGACCGAGGCGCCTGGGGCTAACAACCCCGACGCCGGAAGCGGTTGCGTCACGGCCCCAGGCGAGTCTAGTTGTTAATTAGCTAGTCCGCCACCAACTCTCTAGTTCCACTACCTCTGCCTGCGGCAGACCCTCAATGTTCACATCCAGTGAGCGAGGGTCTGCCCAGGTAGATTCAACTTTTATGTGAAATAACACGATTTGACACTGCAAAACATACGGCTACACAATTTATATATTAATTATCAATCAGGAGGAGGATGTTTATGAACATTTTTACATCACTAAAATCTCACCCGTACGTCACGAGCACCATCGCAGCTGTCTTAGCAGTTGTCGGTATTGCGGGCGGGGTGTTAGCATGGGGCCCAAGCCGCCCGACGTTTACTATCGAAGAGCCCGCCGACTATATTACCTTTAATTCAATCACCAACAACCCAGCCTATGGCGATGAGCAAAACTTCTTTCGCGTTAAGCCCGCCGACGCTGATAATAGCGCCTATAGCGACACGGTTGCGCTAGAACCAGGCAAGGAATACCAAGGGTATGTATATTACCATAATAACGCGGCCGCCAATCTAGGCCTTGTTGCGACAGATACTACAATGCGCATTGAGCTACCGGCAGTTGTTGATGGAAGCGCCACGACAAACGCATTCATTAATTCACCGGACGCACAACCTGTTGAAGTGTTCGATGACGCAACATTAACGTCCAGTAGCGCACTGGCGATTCGTATGGTTCCAGGATCGGCAACGATTCACAGCCGCGGCGCCGTTAACGGCCAAACACTTGATGACTCGCTCATTACCGATGGCGTAAATCTTGGTTATAGTAAACTGGACGGCGATATCCCAGGCTGTAGCGAATACGCAGGCTACGTTACGTTTCGTTTTGTCGCTGACCAGCCAAACTTTACCGTCGAGAAGCAAGTAAGCAAACACGGCGAGAATACGTGGTCTGAATCATACACCGCGCAACCTGGCGAGACGGTTGACTTCTTGTTAAAATACAAGAACACTGGCACAACCCTTCAAAAAGATGTCGTTGTTAAAGATACGCTACCAACGGGCATGAGCTATGTTGCAGGATCGAGCACCCTTGGTAACCCAACCAACCCACAAGGCGTAAAGACGAGCGACGAGGTCATCACAACCACCGGACTGAACATTGGCTCGTATAACCCTGGTCAGAACGCATGGATTATCTTTAGCGCAAAAGTCGACGGCAAGGATGCTTTTGAGTGTGGTACTAATACCCTGACGAATAAGCAAACGGTTGAAACGGACAACGGTTCCAAGTCCGACACTGCCGATGTGATTATCAAGAAAAAGTGCGACGAAAAACCCGAGAAAATCGAGGTCTGCGACTTAACGACAAATAAGGTCATCACGATCAAGAAAGACGAGTTTGACGAAAAGAAGCATTCAACTGACCTATCGAAGTGCCAGAAGACACCTGAAAATGTCAAAGTCTGTGACACAACCAACAATTCTATCGTAACAATTGACCGCTCTACGTATGAAAACAATAAAGATCGTTACACCGACGACTTAAGTAAATGCGATACAACGCCTACGCCGGAACAGCCAACTACACCAAGTGAATTGCCAAAAACTGGTGCAAGCGACACGTTCATGAGCCTACTAGGACTAGGTGGACTGACCTACGCAGCCGTTATGTACGTGACAAGTCGACGCAGCATATAGTTTTTATAAACGTGCTGAACACCACATAAAAACACCCCGATTATCCGGGGTGTTTTTATGTGGTTCTTATTTATAGTGTCTTCTTCACTAATTCTCTCGTAAAGAATTCAAGGTGATCACCTTCTTCGAGGTTGAGTTTCTTTGTCGTCTTGAGGTTGAGACCACACATTTCTCCCTCAAAGACGTCCTTGGCAGCCTGCTGCTGACGCTGCACACTCGTAACTTCTACCTCAGCAATCTGCTCGCCTTTTCGTTTGACGCGAGCTAGAACGTCGGCTGTCGCCTTACCGCTCAGTACTTTACCACCGGCAATAACCTCGTCGCGAAGTGTCCTAAATACTCCCTTGATTTCCAGTTCGCCAATTTCCGTTTCAACAACTTCGGGAGCAAGTAGATTCTCCATAGATTGTTTCGCGTCATCAAGAAGTTCGTAGATAATATTGAATAGCCGGACTTCTACGCGCTCGCGGGTTGCAAGACGTTTGACCGATGGCGGTAAGTCGACATTAAACCCATAAATAACGGTGTTTTTACCCGTTGCAAGATGAATGTCTTTTTCGGTAATACTACCAACACCAGTACCAATAACATGGAGAGTCACCTCCCCGCCCGTCTCGATGAGCTTCAGGCTATCAACGACAGAAGTGAGCGAACCTTGAACGTCAGCCTTAACAACAACGTTGAAATCCTCGGAATCATACTGCTGATTCATTAACTTCAAGATGTCCGCGCCCGTCACATTCGTGGTCGCCGCCAATTTCTCCTGCTCTATACGGTTTGCCGTGGCAATGGTGCGCGCTTCTTTTTCGTTCTTTGCTATACGAAAGACGTCACCAAATTGTGGCAGCTCTTTGAAACCAGTCACATTAACTGGGGTTGAAGGACCAGCGTCCTTTAATGTGTCACCACGGAAGTTCTGCATTGTCCTAATGTGCCCGTAGGCTTGACCGGCGACCAAATAATGTCCCGGTTTCAGGTGTCCATTCTCAACGAGAAGCCCGACAACTGCGCCCCGGCCCTTCTCCATATGCGCCTCAATCACCAAACCCTCGGCAGGAACGTCCTCGTCAGCGCGAAGGTCTTCCATGTCCGCCACCAATAGCACCATATCAAGAAGTTTATCGATATTCTGCCCCGTTTTGGCACTCACCTCAACCATCACCGTATCGCCGTTCCACTCTTCGGGGTTAAGACCATGCTCGCTTGCAAGCTGCGCCTTCACCATATCAGGATTAGCCGCTTCTTTGTCGATTTTATTGATAGCAACGACAATTTTTGCATGCGCCGTCCGGGCAAAGCGAATCGCTTCAACCGTCTGCGGTTTCACGCCGTCGTCTGCGGCCACGACAATAATCACTACATCCGTCAGGGTAGCGCCGTGTTGACGCAGTGCCGCGAAGGCTTCGTGACCCGGCGTATCGAGCAGCGTCATCATACGTCCGTTACGTTCAGTCTGATACGCACTGATATGCTGAGTAATTCCACCCGCTTCGTCGTCCACGGTTTTTTGCCCGAGAATCGCGTCGAGCAAACTGGTTTTACCATGGTCGACATGACCCATAACCGCCACGATTGGCGGGCGCGATACCGCATGATCGGATAGTTTGTGCATTTTGCGTTCATGCGCCACCGCCGCCTTTTTCTCAAGACGAACGTCAAGCCCCAGTTCTTCGACGATAATCGAGGCTGTCTCGAAATCAAGCCGCTGGTTAATTGTAGCGGCAATGCCATTTTTAAATAATTCGCCAATAAGCGTCGTGACCGAAAGCCCCAACGTATCAGCTAGCTCGCCGACCGTGACCGAATCTGTAATAGCAACGATTTTTTCTTGTCTCATCAGACTTCTCCTTTTCTCGTCGCCTGCAGGTGGCAGTATCGGCGAACTACTTATCTTCTTATAGGCTACTTCTTTTTCTTGCCGGCAAGGCTCAGTGAAATTTTACGGTTATCTTTATCAATTTCCAAAATCACAAACTCTTTGCGCTCATTCAGGGTAAAGATTTTTTCAGGATCGGTACCATCACCACCAAGTTCGCTTACATGTACCAGCGCTTCAACACTCGGACTCAATTGCACGAAAGCTCCGAACGGCGTAATACGCGTCACAGTTCCCTCAACGGTATCGCCAAGCTTGAACTGTTCAACCTCGTCCAACCATGGGTCCTTCGTCAATTGCTTCATACTAAGGCTCAGACGCTCTTTATCGATTGCAATAATCTTCGCTTCGACCGTCTGTCCAACCTTAACGTAGTCGCTTGGGTTGCTGACGCGCTCCCATGAAATCTCTGAGATGTGAATTAACCCTTCAATTCCGTCGACATTCACGAATACGCCAAAATCTACGACGCCCGTAACGATACCTTTGACCGTATCGCCAATTGCCAGCTCTTTAAAGCGAGCCGCGAGACCA
>JARKOR010000091.1 GCA_029975625.1 Nanosynbacter sp.
GGCGCCGGAGCAAGTACGCATTTTGACTATCAATGACACCGTTTTGGACTACGTTGACGAAATTACAACAACTTTGTCAGAGGTGGTGTTGATGAAGCCGATTAAATATAATGAAGTAAGATTTACAACGGATGATCGAAATGAGAGCTTGGGCAAGAAAATCCGCGAGGCGACAGCCATGAAAATTCCCGTCCAGCTGATTATCGGACCGAAGGACAAAGAGGCCCGCGAGGTAAGCGTTCGTACGCAAAGCGGCGAGGAGAAAGTCGCCCTCGAAAGGCTTGCCGACTATCTAAGGAGCTTGTAGTGAAACGGTTGGTGATTGCGATTGACTGTGATGACGTGTTGATTGATTCAACGAAATATGTAATAAGCCAATATAATCAGTACTATGATACAGAGGTAAAACTTGAGGGCGCATTTAGCATTAATGATCGTGATTTTGGCGCTACGCGTACACAGGTTCTTGAGCGGTTTAATGACATTTACAGATCAGAGAGTTTTCGGCAACTAAAGCCGTACACTGAAGCAATGGAGATTGTAAGAGGAGTTGGCAGGCGGCATGAACTGCATATAGTGACGGCTCGCGACCCCATCTTGGAACCAGTGACTGTACGGATGATTAATGAGCATTTCCCAAACTGCTTTACTAAGATAGAACACGTTGGTGAGGGTTCAAAAGGTAATCTCTGCCAGGTATTACAGGCAGATGTGCTCATTGACGATGGCTTTCGACATTTAGTATCGGCATACGACTGTGGCGTTAGGGGTCTGATATGGTTTGGAAACTATCCCTGGCAGGCCGAGGACCCTAAGGGCATTCCCGTCAGACGATGTCTAAACTGGCGTGAGGTGGAGGCGGAAATTGAGCGAATTGCCAGTCGTTAGCCTGCGCGATCGGGTTTATGAGTTGATGTCGCAGTTGCCGGCTGACAAAGTAACCACCTACGGCGACCTTGCGGCCTTTGCGGGGCATCCATATGCCGCACGTCGAGTGGGCGAGATTGCTCATAGCGGACCAGATGAACTACCATGGCATCGGTTGGTGAACGCCAGGGGTGGGTTGGCAGTCGGGTTCCCGGGTGGGCAAGATGTGCAGCGCCAGCTCCTCGAACAGGATGGCATCTGGTGTGACAAGGATTGGCGGATAGTTGATTTTGAGGAGCGGCGATGGCGGCCACGAACCTAGACACTACACCGCTCGTCGTGATAGCTGGCCCGACAGCGAGTGGTAAAACGGCACTCGCAATTCGACTCGCTGAGCGATATGACGGGGAAATTATTTGCGCGGATAGCCGCACCATTTATAAAGGTATGGATATTGGTACGGCAAAACCGTCGGCCGAAGAGCAAGCGCGGGTGCCGCATTGGGGGCTTGATATCGTTGAGCCTGGCGAACGGTTTACGGTCGCGGACTTCAAGGCATATGCTGAGCGGAAAATTCAAGAAATTCGGGAACGAGACCGTATACCTTTTTTGGTTGGTGGCACCGGGCTCTACATAGACGCAGTCATTTTTGATTTTCAATTGGCGCCCGTGCCAGACGAAACACTCCGTACGCAGCTTAACTTAATGGACGTGAAAGAGCTGCAATACTATTGTATAAAAAACAACATTTCATTGCCGGAAAATAAACAAAATAAGCGCTACCTCGTTCGGGCTATCGAGCGAAAAAACGTAAGTACTATGAGGAGCAATGTACCGCTCGATGATACTTATATTGTAGGAATAACAACAGATAGAGAAACGCTGCGCACAAGAATTGAACACAGGTCTGAACAACTATTTACCAATAATGTTGTGGAGGAAGCAACGATATTGGGCGAAAAATACGGCTGGAATAGCGAAGCGATGACAGGAAATATCTATCCGCTCGTAAAAAAATATGTAGATAGGGCAATAACCGAGTCGGAGCTACGCAGGCAATTTGCGGTCAGCGATTGGCGGCTTGCAAAGCGCCAAATGACCTGGTTGAGAAGAAACCCCTATATTGCATGGGGTACGCTTGAGACAACTGAACACTGGTTGTCGAACGCTCTAGCCAGCGTACGTCACCTATGCTACAATGTTCCTAGAGAGGAATGAGGTAGCACGGACATGATTGACGCATTATTTGGTTCAAAAACACGAGTAAAATTACTACACCTGTTTTTAAATAATCCAGGTAAGGCATTTTATGTGCGTGAAATTACTCGACTTATCGATGAACAAATAAATTCTGTTAGGCGAGAGCTAGCTAATATGATGGCGGTTGGTGTGGTCGTGTCGGATAGCGTAGACAACAAGTTATACTATGAGGTCAATCAGCAGTATGAATATTACGAGCCGCTTCGCCAAATGTTCGCGGATGTTGCGGCAGAGCGTCAGGCAAAAATCGGCAAGGGTCAGAATCCGTCGTGGCAGGAGGAGCTTATGCGCCTACCTGGACTGAGATTGGCTGTTGCTGCTGGCGCTCTCGTGAGAGGTTCGGCAAGTCGGGTTGACTTATTGCTTGTGGGAGCGGTAGCGACGAATCGCGTCACGGCCTTAATGAAAAAAATCGAAAAGGTTGAAGGACGAGAACTCAATTATGCCGTGTTATCATACGATGATTTCTATTATCGATTGAGTGTTCGTGATAAGTTTGTGACGGAAATAATAAGTGGCACATGTTCAGTTTTGGTGGATACGGAGCACATACTGCCGAATAAAGGAGGAAAAGAATAATGTTCGATATTGAGTATAGGGGTGCTAATGCTGTAGTTTTTACAACAAAAAAGACACAGCTCGTGTTTGATCCGCGAGTTTCGGTAGCGGGAGGGAAAGATGTTTCCGTAAAGGGTGCTATTGAAGTAGTAACGGAGGATCGTTTCGCTGTAGAAAATACAACACCTAAGCTGCTCTTGTCGATTCCAGGTGAATACGGCGTGGGGGATACATCAATTACTGGCGTGGCTGCTCAAAGGCATATTGACACGGAGGAGCAGGGACAGAAATCGACGATATACCGGGTTGTTATTGGCGATGTTCGAATTGCAGTTCTTGGTAATATTGCACCAAAGCTCAGTGACGACCAGTTGGAAGCACTTGGAGTTATTGATATTGTTGTTATTCCTGTTGGCGGTGGTGGATATACTTTAGACCCGACTGACGCGGCAAAACTAGTTCGCCAGATTGAGCCACGGGCTGTTATTCCGGTACACTATGCAGATGAGGCACTTAACTATGAAGTACCACAGCAAGATTTGGACGTTTTTGTGCAGGAACTGGGCGCGGGTGTCATTGAGGCGGGTCCAAAATACAAAATAAAAAGCATTTCATCTGTTCCGGAACAGCTGAGCGTTGTGAAAATTACTCGTTCCTAAGAAAATAAAATATCACCTCGCATAAATCGAGGTGATATTTTTATGACCCGGGGCTAGTTTGTTGCCTTTGCGGGTTTCTGGTTCAACAAACCTTTTTTCTTGAGCGTACGGATAGCCTGCGTGCTAAGGGTCATCGTTACTTTTTGTCCGTCAACGAAGAACGTCTTTTTCTGCAAATTTGGCTTAAATACGCGCTTGGTGCGGCGCAAAGAAAAGCTGACGTTGTTGCCAGTTTGCTTGCCCTTGCCAGTAAGTTCACATCGTGATGCCATAATTCTCTCTCTTTATTAATTTATTCCAATCTCCTGTATTGTAGCGGTATTTGTGTTTTTAGTCAAGGGGTGGTTGTTTGTTTTGATATGATACAATAGAGAAGATGAATATTGAAGGTGTTTTGATTATATTTGGCGTGATTATTATATCGATGACGCTTCATGAGGCGGTGCATGCGTTTGTGGGGTACTTCTTGGGTGATGATACGGCAAAAGCCCAGGGGCGTCTAACGCTAAACCCACTTAAACATATCGATCCGGTACTTACGATTGCTATGCCTATACTCTTATATATAATGGGTGGACCTATCTTTGGCGGCGCAAAGCCGGTGCCGCTCAATCCGAGTCGGATTCGTCATGGAGAGTGGGGGATGGCGTTGGTTGCCGTAGCTGGACCTCTTACAAATCTGCTTTTGGCGTTCATAGCGTTCGGTATAGGGGTTATTTTTGGGGTTATCAGTACTGACGGTATAGCAGCGACACTGGCCGGTCAAATTATCTGGCTTTTCGTTCAGGTTAACTTAGGATTCTTTATATTCAATATGCTACCTATTCCGCCCCTTGACGGGTCGCGCGTGCTATATGCTCTTGCGCCGGAAGGTGCTCGTCGTGTGATGGAACAGATTGAGCGGTACGGGCTTGTTATTGTTCTTCTTATTGTCCTGGTGGCTTCGCCGGTGCTCAGCACAATTATGCTCGGGGCGATGCAGGGAATTCTCGAAGCGTTCATGTTCATTTTTCGCGTGTAATGGTATAATGAAAGTAGTCCCAGACGGGCGTACGGATACAAATGATTTTCCTAACATCATTGATATAGGGAGCTCTAATGATTCGTTACCGTGGTAACGTTTTGCGAGCACCCACCTTGCATTTACGCGGGGAATATCACGTATCTAATGCGTGTTGTTCTGGGGCTTTTAAGATGAGAGAATAGTTCATGACGCAAAGAATATCAGTACGTATTCGGTTGATACAGACAGACAAGACACTCCTTATTCGTCGCGCAGATGGTCGCGAATCTATTTTAGGTAAATATGAGCTTCCTGGCGGGCGCATTAAACCAGGCGAGCAGCCTGAGGATGCGGCAAGGCGGTTTTTGTTGGATCAATTGGGCATAAAAGACGTCACGCTCCGCTTGAACGATGCCATGACATATCAGGATGATGACCTAAGCGCGCAGTATGCCATTATCGTGTATCTGGTGCCGGTAGGTAAGGGGAAGCGCATTATCTCTCTTGGCGAGCACTACGACAAATATGTCTGGTATAGTCCGGGGAAGGTTGACCAGTCTATGATGACCGATGTTAGTCGACTGGTTCTGGGGGCTATGACCGCTCTGCCGCTTGAGGGAGAGGCGGAACTTGAGAGTGGCAGCAAAGATGGCGCGTTTGTGTATACCGATGGTGGCTCTAGAGGGAATCCCGGGCCGTCGGCGGCTGGTTACGTCATTATCAAGGAAGGTGAAATAGTTGATCAAGGCGGAGAGTATATCGGTATTACAACGAATAACCAGGCAGAATATCATGGAGTTAAGTTAGGGCTTGAGGCGGCTCTGAGGCTAGGCATACCTGAGGTAGAAGTGCGAGTTGATAGCATGCTTGTAGCCAATCAGTTAAACGGAGTATATACGATTAAAAATCGTGAACTATGGCCGATTAACGAGCGAGTACAAGGGCTGATTCGTCAGTTCAAGCGCGCTAAATTTACATTTGTGCCTCGCGAGTTAAATCAGCTGGCCGATGGTATGGTAAACCGAACGCTTAATACTCAAGAGCAATATGATATAATGAACGATGTAGATCATTAGGTGATCGCTTGGCTTTTAGCTAAGAGGAAAGTCCGGGCAGCATAGGACAACGACAGTCGCTAACGGCGACCGGGGGAGACCCTAGGGAAAGTGCCACAGAAACGAAACTACCCCGATACTACGGTGTCCGGGAAAAGGTGAAACGAGTGAGGTAAAAGCTCACAGTCCCCTATGGTGACATAGGGGAGAGGTAAACCCTGTTGGCTGCAAGGAGGTATGCGTAAAGAGCGGTCCGCTCGCAGACCGATACCCGCTTGAACTATTGCGGCAACGTATAGTCTAGATAGATGATCACCCTAGACAGAACCCGGCTTATCGATGGTCTACACCTTTGAATAACAAAAAACCACACTGAGACGTGTGGTTTTTGCTATCTCGTAAGCTTATTCGGTAGCCGCTTTGATGATAGCGCTAAATGCTTTTGGCTTCTTTACGGCAATTTCTGCAAGGACCTTGCGATCAAGCTCGATATTCTTTGCTTTCATGCCTGCAATAAGCTTGGCATAGGTAGTGCCCTCTTGGCGGGCAGCTGCGTTGATGCGGGTAATCCACAGAGCGCGAAGATCACGTTTCTTGTTGCGCCGGTCGCGGTACGCATACTGCAACGACCGAATAACCCCCTGTTTTGCTAGGCGAAAACTGCGGGTTCGATTGTGCTGCATGCCCTTTGCGGCTTTTAAGGTCTTTTTGTGCTTTGCGCGTGCGGTAACTCCTCGTTTGACTCGCATAGATTAAACTCCCATTGCTCGGCGAGCATTCTTCGCCATAGAGCCTTTTATTGTTGCTGTTGTGTTGATTGCGCGCTTGCGGCTTTTGGATTTTTTGGCCAGCATGTGGCCACCAAAGGCGCGGCGGCGGGTAAGTTTGCCAGTGCTTGTCATCTTGATGCGCTTGGCAGTACCCTTATGGGTCTTGAGTTTTGGCATTTATTTACTCCTTATTACGACACTCAGATTGCGTCCAGCCATCTGAGGCTTCTGTTCGACAATTGCTTCATTTTCAAGGAGGCCAGTGATTTTTTCAATCAGCTCGTATCCAATCTCTTTATGGGCCATCTCGCGTCCTTTGTAGACTACTTGTAGGCGGACTTTGTGTCCATCGGCTAGAAAGCCGCGAACCTTACGGAGCTTGACATCTAGGTCACCCGAACCAATTTTCAGACCGAAACGCATTTGTTTTAGGTCGCTGGCTTTGGTGGCGCGCTTATTGCGCTGCTGGTCTTTCATCTTCTGGTATTGATACTTTCCCCAGTCGACGATTTTTGCTACCGGCGGATCTGCATTTGGTGAAATCTCTACCAGGTCGAGACCGGCGTCTTCGGCCGCACGGAGCGCGTCTTGACGTGATATCACCCCAAGCTGTTCTCCATCCGCACCAATAACGCGCAGTTCATGAGCGCGAATTGCTCCGTTAATACGAGTTGATTTATTAATCGCTTTGGCTCTCCTCTCTTCGCTGTTTACGCATTTGTCGTGATATTAGTTTGTTTCATCAGTTATTTTACCAAAAAACGCACAAACTTTCAATACCTTGGGAGGGAGGTTGGTTATGTGGTGGTTATTTGACGATACTGGAGAGCTTCGGCAAGGTGGGTAGTGGTGATGTCCGATGACTGTTCGAGGTCCGCGATTGTGCGGGCAACTTTAATGATTTTGAAGTAACTGCGAGCACTCAAATCGAGCTTTTTGGCGGCATTAAGAAGGAAGCTACGCGCGGTGTCAGATAGGGGTATGTATTTCTCAACATTTTTGCTACTTAAGGAACCGTTGTATTTATCACTACGGCCGTATCTGTTTTTCTGAACCTTTTGGGATAAAGCAATAGCATTTTGATATTGTTTATGTTGTAAATTAGACAACTCTTTTCTCGAAAACAATTGTTCATGGGGAACACGGGCGACCGTGACGGTTAGGTCAATACGATCAAGGAGCGGTCCCGAAAGCCGCTTCTGATACATCATAATTTGCGATGCAGAACAGGTACAAGGCTTCTGCGAATCCCCTAAGTAGCCGCAGGGACAGGGGTTCATGGTACCAACGAGAAGGAAGTCTGCCGGATATTGGTATTTGCCTTGGGCCCGGCTTACGACAATTGTGCGATCCTCGAGAGGCTGGCGAAGCGCTTCGAGCGTAGTTCTGGGGTATTCAAGGAGCTCGTCAAGGAAGAGTGTGCCATTGTGGGCGAGGGATATTTCTCCCGGTAGTGCTTTTGCACCTCCGCCGACGATGGAAGTACGACTAGCAGTGTGATGCGGCGTTCGAAAGGGGCGGGTAGTGATGATATCCTCGATAGCGTTACCACTGAGGTTGTGGAGTTTGGTAACCTCGATAATTTCGGTGTCTGTCAGGGGCGGAAGCAAACTATTGAGCGCTCGCGCCAGCATCGTCTTACCGGAACCAGGGGTGCCAGATAGGAGGAGGTTATGTCTACCCGCGACCGCAATCAAAACAGCGCGCTTTGCCTGTTCTTGTCCGTAAATGTCATCGATTGTCACGTCGTCAACAGGCGCATCCTGGATAGTTTCGGTCGGTGCGTACGGTTCAATCTTTAATTCACCCTTTAGGTGGAGGAAAAGGTCCTTCAAAGTTCTGACGGGAATTACGGTGATACCGCCGATGAGCGATGCCTGGTGGGCATTGTGCGCCGGTACGTAGACGGTGGAGATATGGTGCGCCTTTGCTGTTTCAGCGATCGCTATAGCGGACTTTATGGGGCGAATTTGCCCATCCAGGGACAATTCTCCGGCGAATAGAGCGTTGTTGAGGCTCTCCTGCGTCAAATAACCGCCAAGGCGTAATATGGCCAGCGCAATAGGCAGATCAAACTGAGTGCCGTCTTTCGGTAGTTCCGCTGGGGCGAGATTGATAACTATCTTACCTTTCGGAAAATCCATAAGAGAGTTTTTGATAGCACTTCTGACGCGATCTCGTGCCTCGTCAATCGCCTTATTTCCCAAGCCGACAATCTGCAGAGCTGGCAGCCCCTGGGACATATCGCCCTCAACCTCAATGAGCTGCCCGTAGAAGCCCAAAGGTGTTGCCGATAGTACCCGCCCAACCATAGTTCTTATAGTTAATCACAAAACGGGTGGATTTAAAAGAGAAAACGCGGTATAATTAACAGAGGACGGGGCTGATATAGCTTTCGACGATTGGACCTTAACAAGATATTCTGCAAGTCGAATTTGCACGACACGCATATTTTTAATTGCAAAATCTTTTGCTAGCAAAGTTGCGAGCCTGTTCCAGGTTCGCTCTTTTGCGCCAGCTGTAGCCTAGTCTAACAGCCATCCCTCCACTCAGGCGACATAGAGTGGCCTGGGGTGTTATATACATGTCGCTTGCCGCCGAGTAGGGAAGCAGCTGCTCGCGGGACATTTTCTGCGTAACCATCCATAGTATTTTAGGACGATTTTAAGCTATGAGAAGGTTATAAAACAATCCAAATCGGACTAAGCTTGTAGACGGATATCATGTTACCATTCGGACCCGGGGGTAGTACCCGGCAGCTCCACCAAAGTTAGTGCCCGACCGAAAGGTCGGGTATTAACTTTGGCGTGGATGTAAGTCTGGAAGAAGTGTTGATATATAGCAAAACAACCACCTGCGAGTAGTGGTTGTTTTAGAAGTGGAGTTTTTTGAATTGCTTTTTATTTTTGGCTGCTGCATAATTTTTTTATTCAGCAACTACCCCTATAATAGCGGGTTAAAATGGTTATGTCAACAGTTTTTTGAAAGAATCTGTACGTAAAAAATACTACATTTTTATGTGTCTGTGGATATCTAATCGTCCTCTTTTGGTTGTGATGGTAATGATTGGGTGATTGTTAAACACTAAGCACCTGGATCTCAAAACCCGCCCCTCGGGTCCTGCCGCTCGGTCCGCCCCTAAAAATTTTTCTACTGAAAGTGAAAAATTTTCGGGTGCTGCCCCAGCCCCAGAGTCACCCGCGGAATGGGGGTTTTGAGATTCAGGTCAAATAAAACAGCCACTATTGAAGCAAAGTGGCTGTTCATAGCGTGGAGGTCTACTTTTTACAAAGTATTCTTCACCTTAATGCCAGGACCCATAGTTGTAGTAATGCTAATCGTCTTAACGTAGACACCCTTTAGGCTTGATGGCTTCTGTGCGCTGAGGCTATCGAAAAATGCCTTTGCGTTGTCATTCAGCTTATCTGGGCCGAATGAGACCTTGCCGATGCTTAGGTGAACAATACCTTGTTTGTCAACGCGGTATTCAACCTTACCAGCCTTCGCATCCTTGACGGCTGTCGCGACATCGGTAGCGACGGTGCCGGCCTTTGGATTTGGCATGAGGCCGCGTGGGCCAAGAAGCCGGGCATATTTTCCAAGTTTTGGCATGTACTGCGGGGTTGCAATCAAGATATCAAAGTTTAACTCTTCTTTGTCTAGCTGCTTGAGGAATGTCTCGTCTCCGACGATGTCCGCACCCGCGCTCTTGGCGCCTGCGTGCTCGTCTTCCGGAGCAAATACAGCAACCCGGATATCTTTACCAGTACCGTGCGGCAGTGCAACGGTAGCGCGCACATTT
>JARKOR010000097.1 GCA_029975625.1 Nanosynbacter sp.
ATTTTTTCATGGCTTTACCACCTTTGTTCCGAGTTCAATATTGCGCCCTGGTTCATAATATGCCCGGCCAATCAAGTTCATTGTCAATCCATCGCTACCTGTGCGTATATCCACGGATGTGATTTCTATAACCCTAATTGAGCGTTCAAGACGTGTGAGAAACTCCTTTAGCATATCCGCCGAACCAGAGACACTCATCGTGAAGCCGATACTTGATGTGTTACTATCTAAATCCGCACTATTACTCGAGCTATTTTCGATATCGGTCGGTGTCACGACAAGGCTGTCGACTTTCAGGCCGCTCACTTCGCCAGCAAAACGAATTTGCAGAGAGGCGCCCAGAGCATCCGCGTTGGACTCTGCCGGTAGCGCGTCTAGAATCACCTGAAGAGCACTACTCTCTTCACTTGTACGCACCGAATTCAGCGCAGTATTCGTATCAAGCACGCGCACGTTGTTCTTCAAATCGTCTACTACAGCGATATTTGATTTGATAGTGTCAAGCGTTGACTGTTTTGCCGAAATAACTTTTCCATGAAATAGGATTTGTTGGACGAGAAAGAACGACACTACGAGCGCTATCCCCGAGACAAGTGCGACGACGGCAACGACGATAAACATTGTCCGCTTCGATGAATCAATCTGCTGACGTTTTCTAAGAGCGACTTCTTTATTTGGCATCATCATCCTCCCCTGCCGACTGTTCAAACAAGCTTTGCGGGACACCCAATCGCGAATCCGTTACATCGGTTTTACCTGTCGGCGTAATAATCGTCACCGGATCCTTTGATACGGCGAACAGCTCCTCCGGATAGGTAAAGGTAAAGCTAAACCTCAACACGCGCTGCCCTTCCGCATTCTCGCCAAACCCAGTATCGCCCGAGGTGATATCCGTAGCAAGGTCGATGCGTGTATCTTCACTACCAATTTGCATGGCAGTTTTTAATATCGTCTTTTTAAAGGTTTCCAGAGCAATAAATCCGTTGACCGCCGACCCTTCAATGGTTATACGCTTCTCCGATGGATCCAGTTTGATACCTGAGATTTTAATATCGTTTGGCGCCGGTGGATTGACCGCCGAAATCACATCAAATAACCGAGAGGTGATTAATTTATCATTCTGTTGCTGATCGATTATGTCAAGCTGTTGCTGAATTGTCACGACCTTGTTGAGATCCTTAATCTCGACAAGTTTCTTGCTCTCTTTATCGATACTTCCATCTTGAAGCTTCTCCGCAACGACTTGCCCGCCAAGAATAATGCCGAGCGCAATAGCCAGACCTACGACACTCACACCTACAACGACAGAAATGGATATGACGAAGTTTCGCAACAGCCGCGCACGGATATATTCCTGCTTAACATCAGGGACGAGATTGATCTCAATCATAATTTATTGCTCCTTTGCGCTAAACCTACGACGGTTGCAAACTCCGCTGCGACGGGCGCCAGCTGCTGTTGATCGGATTGCGAAACCGACACATGCTGCCAAGGATTGCCCGCAACTGTTTGCACTCCCGTTTTTGCGGCAATGTATTTATCGATTTGCGGAATTGTTGCTCCAAACCCGGACAAGATAATCCCGCTGACCGGTAAACTTGGATAACGCGTCTGAAAGAACTTGATTGACTTGACAAGCTCCGACGCGAAATTATCAAGCACGCCATCGATAGCCCGAAGAACTTGCCCGTCCAGGCGATCGGCCGCCAAACCAAACTTCAGAATGAACTGTCGTGCTTGCGTATCTTGTACATTCAAGTTTTGCACTGCCGCACGTACCATTGCTTGCAATCCTGTTGGCACTGTTCGTACTAATCGAGGCGAATCGCCATAAATAACCGCGAGATCCGCCGAGTTTTCCCCAATATCGATAATCATGCGTGCATCTTGGCTTCCGGGAGGTGTTAATGACCGGACAATCGCAATCGGGTCCGGTTCCTCAGCAATCACGTTAAAACCTAACCCCTCAATAAACTCAAGGCGTTCTTCTGCATATGATTTTGCGACACTCGTGAGTAATATTTCATACTGACCTGGCGCACGCAAACTGTCCCCCAGGAGCGCCCAGTCGGTCTTCGCGTCATCAACCGCCATAGGGATGTATTGATCTACCTGGTACTTCATGGAAGCTTTAAGCTCTTGCTCGGGAACTTTTGGCATATCAATAATAGTCGTAAACGTCTTATTTGACGGGAGCCCTACGGCAACGTTCTGCGTCCGGATGCCTGACTGACC
>JARKOR010000125.1 GCA_029975625.1 Nanosynbacter sp.
CGCAGGATCATATGGGATATGGGAGGTGTTGGTGGGGCCACGGGAAAAGGTGCGTGTCGCGCCTATTACCAAAGTTCAGTCCATCTCGCTACAAAAGCCTTCGAAGAGTCGTCTCGCAATTCCCGGCAATGAACTCGTTCAACCGGTAGAGGGCATCGCATGTGTGAACCGCCAAGTCCTCCTTAAACAAACCAAGCCTGGCTTCCCCTATTTTCCCGGCCAGCCCCGTGACCCGGGGAATCAGGAATTTCCCGCTGATCCCGAGCTGCTCGGCAAGGGTTTCCCAGTGACTGCGCTGAACGGCAACGGGCTCGTTCTCACCGCCTATTTTCATGGCAAGGGCCGAGGCAACTCCGGCGTGTACGTATATCCTGGTTGATAGAAGGTCATAGAAAGGCGCCAGGACCGGGCCTTTACGCAACAGCAGGAGTGAGATGTTATTGGCGTGGGCATCGGAGCTGCCGATGAGGTAATTGAAGACAACCCTGTTCAGGAGGTGGCTGACGGGCGTCTTGTCAATCAGTACGACAAGCCCGGGTCTCTTCACCGGTCATCTCCGTTTTCCCATCCGCGGAGGGCTGCCGTGATCTCGATCCCCAGGCAGGACGTCACCTTGAGGACCTTGTTCAACTGAACCGATTCCTTGCCGTTTTCAAGCGCCGACAGAAAGACGTGGCTCACGCCGCAGACGGCCGCTGCGTCGTGGAGCGTCAGGCCGTCCTCTTTCCTCTTCTTCCTGATTATCCGGCCGAGGTCTTCAGCCTTCCTGATTTTCATTTCAACCCTCTTCCCGGCAGACTTCCGGAAATTTCAGCTATCGTTTACTTTTACCACTGGACTTCGGAAATGGGTGGAATAATTCATCGATCGTTTAATTTTTACGTAAATACGTGGAAAAAAGACTGGCTTTCAGCAAGCGTTTACTTTTTAACGGGCCGTTGAAAACAGCATCTAGGGGAGAGTTAAACGCCGCTGTAATTGTCCTGAACGATGCTCAACCAACCTTCACAACTCAATCGAAAACGGCGCCTCTTCGGCCGGGTTGAATACGGTGCGATAATTGAGGCTCTTCTGGAGCTCCGGGTCCTTCCATGGCTCGGTGGTTTCGCTCAGGTAGTTGAAATAGAGCGTGGGGGGCTGGTGGACTGAGCGGGCGATCACCCGCTGGACGGCTTCTCTGTCGGGGTGGCCGAA
>JARKOR010000100.1 GCA_029975625.1 Nanosynbacter sp.
GGTTGACATATGAAAATCCGCTCCAAACGGAGCTTGATTGTCCTTATTTGCATTGGTTCGTGCCTTGTCATTGGAGCACTCATCGCATGGTACACCTTCTGGCGGCCCGCTAAGAACACGCCAGACACCCAAGTCCAGTCAGCATCCGAAACATCTGAGAGTGTAGAAGAACCCGGTACCTCTAACTCTATCAAACTACCTGGCGCTGAGCCAATAGCCGCGCTTGAAGGCGACTACACCCAGGACGATAGCTTATGGCGTCTTGTCAACAAATCACACCCGTTATCGGACATCGATTATCGGCCTAACCTTATAAAACCAAACGTCGCCACTCGTTCAGATAAATCGCTCGACGAGCAGTCTGTCCGCGAAGATATCGCTCCAGCTGTCGAGGAATTGTTTGCGGACGCGAAAACCGCCGGGCACGAGCTCGAAATCGGAAGTGGTTTTCGTAGCGCCGAGCTTCAAAACACATATTACTCGAATTATGTCAGCGTATACGGACAAGAAGCCGCCGATGCGGTAAGTGCTAAACCAGGCTACAGCGAGCACCAAACAGGGCTCGCAATAGATATTTCGACCGTGGACCGCAATTGCTACTTGGAGGACTGCTTCGGCGAAACACCCGCTGGTATATGGCTGCGCGACAATGCTCATCAATACGGTTTCATCCTTCGGTACCCCCTGGAGAAGGAAGGAATTACCGATTTCCGCTACGAATCGTGGCATTTTCGCTATGTTGGCAAAGACCTCGCAAATGCATTGTATCAATCCGGCCTATCGCTTGACGAAGCGGCACCATACCTCGAACAGCGTTAAGCTCTAAGGGCTTATCGTAACATCGACATCATCGCCCAGCCACGCGCGTATATTTTGTTTTCGCTCTTCAAGAGTGGTGTCAAAATACCGCATGTCAGCCTCGGCATCAGCAAGGGGACGTAATTTCAGGTTCCGTCTCGTCTCTAATATTTGAGCTTGGCGATCAGCTTCATTCCATTCATAGCTCATGAATGTTCCAGCGAAACGAATATCCGAAATGACCACCCCGGACTCCTGTTTTGCCAATCGAAATGTCGCTACTCCGCCCGTCAATTCATCGGTTTGGAGCTGGCTTGACAGCATATTGCCAATCGAATACCACACGAGCGTCTTGCGCCCATCCTCGCCCTCAACCCAACTAACTGGTTGTAGTACGTGTGGGCCGGTGCCAATAATAACGTCAGCGCCCAAATTCGCAAGTAGCTGAGCGGCTGCCTGTTGATCTTCATTGACCTCATGAGAGTCTTCCGTACCCCAGTGCATCGATACAATCACCGCGTCCGCCTGCTCACGCGCTTCCTCCATAAGTTGGCGAACTAACGCCTCGTCATGGTAACTATTGAGACTGTAGTCGTAGGGAACAGGGCCATTACTGAAATCAGCAAATGCCAAAAATGCTACTTTTAGGCCATTTTTCTCAAAATATC
>JARKOR010000129.1 GCA_029975625.1 Nanosynbacter sp.
CCATCGCTCGTCGAGATGAGCAATTTAAGATTCGCGATATCCTTCTCCCATGAAGTACCGCAAGCTTCTAGCCCAATAATCGGTACGTTTATTGCGGCATCGGCGCCAATCGACATAGCTCGCCCTAGTTCCTCGTCGTAATCTTGGAGATAGTGTACCCGCTCGCGGAGAATCGGATCCGTATCAATCATTTTGAGAATCTCGAGCAACCGCTGGTACATAATCGTATCGCCCTGGTGAACCTTGCCGGTAAGCACATAGTGCGCATTGTAATCAACCAGGATCTGCTTCAGTATGTCCGGTTTTTCAAAAGGAAGGTACGGACGCTTGTAGTTAGCGAACCGTCTCTTAAAGTCAAACACCATCGCATCCTCTGGTAGGTGAACGGGATTGCCGTACTGATCTTTACGGCGCGCTAGAGCGTCATTCATGGCGCGTCGACCTGCTGCTTTGAGCTCTCGGATCGTCTGCGCGTCGATTTCGGCGACTTTATCAAGAAAATCCTCGGTTGGCATATTGAATTTATCGATGATACCTCGTTCTCGGTACATGTTAAGAATTTCCGGCAGCACCCACGTTTCCATATCAATACCGTTGGTTACGGCATGGAATTTAACGCGCTCATTGTTGCGGTCTCGGAAGTCTGCCACGCGTGCGTGAAGCTTACTGACGGCGTTCTTTGCTTCCGTGAGCTCAATCGCGAGCATATTCGGACGAAGTAGGTCCCCGTTAAATTGTTCGCGAACCCAGTGCTTAACGGCGCTTGACTGAATGTTCGGGAAAACATGCGCTTCAAACTGCGACAAGTGAAATTCCGGCTCGGCTGCCTGAAGGAGGGTGTGATTTGTGTAGAGCGTGTGTTTGCGGACATAAACAATCGCTTCATACAAGTTCATGCCATTTGAGCAAAGCTCGTCAAGACGCGCTAACGCCGCAAAAATTGTCGCCGTCTCGTTCAGCTGGATAACGGCCGGTTTCACGTCGATTAGTTTGAGCGCCTTGTAGCCGCCAAACCCTAAGGATACTTCCTGGTAAAGTCGGTGATCTCCGCTGCCTTCGCCTTCATATAAATTACCGAAGTTCGATTCGGATATCGTCACGAATTGGGTCGAACCGAGTGTTTTTTTGAAAATGTTCAGAACGGCATCGGGGCGGCCTGCTGTCGCAATAGTGACGTCGTCAACATATTCAAACCCGTAGTCTTGAGGTGAAACCTTCTCGGTGTATTCTTGCTGGGTGAGGTCGGTAATGGATTGGTGTGACTCGGAACGGTAAAAGGGTGTAACCACAACAAACGGCACCTCAAGTTGTTCGGCTACTCGTCGGGTATCGGCCGCGAGAACGCCTAATCCGCCGCCGCCCTTGATACCATTTGCCTTGTCATAGATTTCCATTGTCCAGTAGACATAGGGACGAGAATCTGACAGTTGTTTAGTTAACGCTGATCGATTAATTGCATGATAAAACTCAGATGCGTCGTCGATTTCAATTGCATGTGGTTGTACATTGTTAGTGTCATTTCTCGAATAATAGCCCATGATGCCCTTTTGGATATATTAATTTACTTATGCTTATTGTAACACAGAAGACATGCATTTCTAAACATTTATTGCCGACACTGTGTCCTAGCGGCCTTGAGAGGTGAATTATTTACTTGTCTCGTCGGTTGTCGTGGCAGAAGAGGCTATTTCCTGTGCGATTTTTGCCCTAACTTCCGCTTCTATCTCTTGCCGCAATCTAGTTTCATCCATTTGTGGCGCAGGAGTAGCCCGTTCCAACTTATTCCTCGTGATTTTCACTAAAATTGGAGTGACGATAGTGCTAAACGCAAATATTATCGCAACGACGGCAATCAAGCGCCATGTATCGCTAATATAATTAGCCTCTGAAAACCATATTGAGGGTAGGAAGTAGACACCAAGGAATATCGCGCTGGAAATGCCAGATATACGCAGATATTTTATTGCCATAGAGTAATCTTTGATATGTAATAGGTTTGCGACGACCGTAACGGTGAGAGAAATAATTCCAGCAGTCCCCGCTAGC
>JARKOR010000138.1 GCA_029975625.1 Nanosynbacter sp.
TCGCCTATTATGGTACCAGTTGGCGCCGAGACTCAAGGGCGAATGTTTAATGTTATCGGAGAAGCGATTGACGAGAAGCCACAGCCTAAGGGTAAACGAGCACCAATTCACCGCCCTGCCCCAAGCCTGTCCGAGCAGTCCAATAAAACCGAAATTCTTGAAACGGGCATTAAGGTAGTCGATCTTATCGCGCCGCTCGCGAAGGGCGGCAAAGCGGGTCTGTTTGCCGGTGCCGGCGTCGGCAAAACGGTTTTAATTACCGAGCTAATCAACAACATCGCTAAATTCCACTCAGGCAACTCGGTGTTTGCGGGGGTCGGTGAGCGTACGCGCGAAGGAAACGATTTGTACTACGAAATGGAAGAAGCCAAGGTCCTCGATAAGACATCTCTCGTCTTTGGACAGATGAACGAGCCGCCTGGGGCGCGTTTACGCGTGGCACTTTCGGGCTTAGCAATGGCCGAAGCGTTTCGCGATGAAGGTAAAGACGTGCTATTGTTTATTGATAACATCTATCGGTACACCCAAGCGGGCGCTGAGGTTTCTGCCTTGCTTGGACGTTTGCCATCGGCGGTGGGCTACCAACCTAACCTACAACAGGAGATGGGCGCCCTGCAGGAGCGAATTACATCAACCAAGAAGGGGTCAATTACCTCTGTCCAGGCCGTCTATGTGCCGGCGGACGACTTGACCGACCCAGCGCCAGCGACGACGTTTGCTCACCTGGATGCGACGATTGTGATGAATCGGAGCCTGACGGAAATTGGTATCTATCCGGCTGTCGACGTGCTTGACTCTAGCTCCAGCTCGCTTGACCCAGAGATTGTTGGCGAGGTGCATTACCGCGTGGCGCGTGAAGTGCAGCGAATTCTGCAGCAGTACAAGGAGCTCCAGGATATTATTGCCATTTTAGGCATGGAAGAGTTGTCGGACGATCAGAAGCAAATTGTGGCTCGCGCGCGTCGTATCCAGCGATTTTTGGCCCAACCATTCCATGTGGCCGAGAAGTTCACCGGCGATCCTGGCGTATACGTAAAGCTTGAAGACACCATCCGCGATGCAAGCGATATTTTGGCTGGTAAATATGACGACAAGCCGGAGAACTGGTTCTATATGGTTCAGGGTACCCTAGCCGACCAGGTTGCGCGGGACTTGGCGGTTGACAAGAAAGGCGCGTAATTGGCGATGAAATTGCAGTTGGTAACAATGACGGGTGTCAAGGTGGATGAGCCGATTTACTCGGCTACTATTCCGACTGTGGACGGGGAGATTTCCGTGTTTCCAAGTCACGAATCTTTGGTGACGCTTGCGCGCAATGGAGTGATTACCGTGCGGTTCAAAAAGGACGACCCTGACGCGAAGCTTGAATATTTTGCGATTTCAGGCGGCGTGGTGCAGATTGATCAGACACAAATTCGAGTGCTGGTTGACGAGGCGGACCATGGCGCGGAGATTATCGAGGCGGAGACGCGAGCTGCACTTGAGCGCGCTATAAGACAGCGTGATGAAGCGGATGATCAGATTGAGCGTGAAAAGGCGCACCAGCTCATAGATCGACATATGGTACGCCTTAAAGTGGCTGAGTTACAGCGTCGGCGTCGGCGATAATATTGCGCTAAATCTTACGGAGAATTTCTCGTGCTTCGTCCGTGTTTTTCGTGCGCATCAGTTGGTCGCGCAGTTCCTTCGCCCCGTCGAAGTCGCGAATGTAGATTTTGTAAAATCGTTTGAGTGTTTCGTAGGGGCGGCTGAGTTCGGGCTGCCAGTGGTCGAAGAGGTCGAGGTGATAGTCGAGGAGGCGGAGTAACTCTTCCCTCGTATTCTCACTACCAAAATTGTCCACAACGGCTTCTCGCCGGGTTTCTGTTGTGTGCGCAACAGCAGAAACTCGGGTTGCAGATGTTGCTGACAATTTGGCAGCTCGACTGCTCGTTTCTGAAGTGACAAAACAAAACGGGTCCTGGAATACGCCGCGGCCAATCATGATGCCGTTGAGGCCGGGATGTTCGGCCGCGAGTTTGAGGCCGTGTGTGCGGTTTTGAATGTCACCGTTAATGGTCAGAAGCGTTTCCGGGGCGATTTTGTCACGCAGAGCGATAATGTCGTCAATGAGCTCGAAATGCGCTGGAACTTTGCTCATTTCCTTTTTGGTGCGCAGATGAACGGTCAGATTGACAATATCTTGCTCTAAAAGTGTCGTTAGCCAGCCACGCCATTCGCCAATAGAAGTATAACCGAGGCGAGTTTTAACACTCACCGGAAGGCCGGAAGTTTTTGCTGCGGCTATAGCTGCTATGGCAACCTCGGGTTTGCGGATGAGCGCAGAACCGCCCGACTTGATGGCGCTCTTTGCGGGACAGCCCATATTTATGTCAATGCCATGAAATCCGAGTTCGCGACAATGAGCGGCCAATTGTTCCATATCGCCAGGTTCCCCGCCCCATATTTGAGCGACGATTGGCTGTTCGTCCTCGGTTCTGATAAGACGACCGCCAATCGCTTTCTGCCCGGCATGAACCCAGCCCGTGGCGTTCGTAAACTCGGAGAACCAAACGTCCGGTGCGCCTGCCTTTGCGATGACATGACGAAACACCACGTCGGTGACGGCTTCCATAGGGGCGAGCACAAAAAATGGTCGCGGAAGTTGTTGCCAAAAATTACTAATCATTATATATAGTATAGCATGACTGTAAGTTCAATCACCCCGTCTGTTCTTTTTTTGAGTACACTTTTCCCGCAGACTGCCGTCGGGCAGTCAGCAGGAGCGTTCGGCTGAAATCGGTATAGACCGATTTCACAGTCTCCTCAGAAAGAACAGACGGGGTGATTGGGTTAGAATCTTGAAATGAAATACCCGCTTTCAAAAGAAAGCGGGTTTGGGTTTGGTCCAGAGGTTCTGCTCGAGAGAGTCATCTATATGGTAGCTACGCTACCGTGTTAGAATACTCAATCTTGAGTGAATCTTCTCTGGGAAGACTTGGGCAGCCAGGTTGCCGAACGTCGTTGTTTGGCAACCGGCCCGGCCCGGGGCCGTCTAGAGCTCCTCCTACAGGATTTCCGCTTGGGATATCCTGAACTATAGGAGGCTTCCCCAGCTCTAGACAGCCAGTCGGGATGGATGGAGTCGAACCACCTTACCTTCCTCTTGTGGAGGAGGCGTCCCCTGATGGACTGCATCCCGTGTGCCCTTTTACGTCGGGCTAGACGTGCGTGCCGGACGCCGGGGACCGACTATTTGGCTTTCTGTAGCGCTTGGCGCGCTGCAGTACCAACCGATCCAGCTTGGCGTGTCGCCTCCACCAGTTTTTCTTTCTCGTGGTCGGAGAGCTTGCCTCCGGCCGAGCCGCGAGCAATCGCGGCATCGCGATCGGCAGGGTTCCATGTTGCCATGACTCCTCCTCAGGAGTCCGATGGTGGTGAGTCATGTTGACCCATCCTACCATGGCCCTCGGTGAGGGTTAATATGCATTATAGCAAATAAATTAGTTTATGTCAAGTAAATCGCGCTCAAATGCGATCATTCCCTTGTAAGTTGGCTCGTAGTCAGAGATATCCGGTAAATCAAGCGTGGTTATTTTGTCCCATACGACCGCAATGAGCCGCTTGAATTCAGCAAGATCCTCGCTTGAAAATGCCTCTTCAAGCG
>JARKOR010000103.1 GCA_029975625.1 Nanosynbacter sp.
TATCTTGGCCATCCTCAGCAATATCGGTACCCAAGGCGGCAGCATTGCGGACTGGATTAACAGCATCGCTGTGCCGGCTGCACACCCATAATTTTTTAGCAAACCTGGTGGCTGGTCTTCTATCCTGAAGACCAGCTATCAACCATTAACACTCCGCTTCCTCTGTATAAGAGAAGAGGAGCGTTCCAAGGAGAGGAGGAATTATGTTGCATGATCGAAATGGACAGAGCATTGTTGAGTATATCGTTGTCCTGGCGATCTTCATCGCCCTGGTTGGCGGCGCGCTCTGGGAAGTCTTTTCCACTTTAAAGGTCAAGTTCAATGATGTCAACGCCGAAATTGGGTCTTAAATCAGATTCTAAGGGGCAGGCGGCGGTTGAAGCCTTGTTAGTTCTGATGGTGCTTGCACTGGTCATTTTTGGTGGTATTGAACTCAGCCGTGGAGTAGCCATGAGGCAGGCATTGGACAGCAGTGCCGGCGCAGCTGTTCGCGCTTTATCCCTTGATCCTTCCCAATGGAATTATGCAAAGAACTTGATTCAAGAAGGGACGAACCAAAATGTGATGGGTACGGTTGAGGCTACGACCATTCAAGTTTTTGATGCAGCTGGGACTTTACGCAGTTCAGCCTGGCTTTCAGGAAGTCCTTTTGGTACGACTTTCATCTTGGAAGCATCCGCTCCATTCCAGGCAGATATTCCATTTCTATCTGAACCGATCATGACGATACGGGTTCAGCACTGGGGAATCGTGGAGAGATACCCATGATTATTGAAAGGAAAGCACAATCTGCCGTGTGGGGATTGCTTACCATCCTGATTCTGGTAGTCATTGCAGGAGGTTTGGTGGATATTTACCGGCTGTATGCGGCACGTAATTGGGCTTATTCAGTAGCACAAGAAGCTGCACTTGCCGGCGCATCCCGTGGCCGGGACTGGGACACTGTTCTCAATTCCGGTTTTATCCAACTGGATCAAGCCGTAGCAAGTACTGAAGCTCAAAATTTAGTTAATTCCGCCATGCAGGCACGTGGAATTAATGGATATACCTCTTCAATCCGTGTGTTACCTGACCCTTTTGGCGGAACCGTATCTGGATTTCCACCACGTCCAGTCCGGCTGGGAGAAGGTTTGAGCGACTGGTCAAGCAATGAGCCTGCCGTCGGGGTGTATCTGGAAGTACCAGTTCAGTGGACAATTCTGGATATTTTTGGGATAGATTTGAAAACAGTTCGAGTATTTACGTCTGCAGGGGTTGCTCAATGAAAAAATTATTATCGAATCTAACAACTCGCAAGAAAACAATGTTGGGATTAATCCTGGCGGTTGTGATTGGTCTGGTGATCACCATCTCCGCACTCGCCGATTATGGCCATCCCATTGTTGCATACAATCCAAATCCAGTATCGATCACATTTCCCAGAGCCGGAAAAATTGTTTTATGGAATGTCATTACCTCAGGCTCTCCGGGGTATTTTTCGCGTTATTACTTTATCCGCAGTGGCTGCCGGGTAGGTCAAAACTGCACTTACATGGATGTGATCAACAACCAGACTGTACTTACCCCAATTACCGTTGCCGCCGGCGAAACCATCCAGGTTAAGGGCTGCGATTGTTATGGAGGTAACTGTGGTTCTGGTGGGTGTGCAAATCCTCATGTGGGTTGGAAAACACCGCACCATGATTATTTCTGCCCAAATTATTTTTACTCGCAGTACTACAACCCAAGCGCAGGTGGCAGGGATTTCACCAGCCTGATGAACGCATTTCTGGCTTCCGGGGATACCATCATCGGTACGCCGCAATGCTGGGGAGATTGGGATGAAGATAACAGCAACGGCGGATATGACCACGATTTCGAAGATTTCGTATTGATTTGGGCATATCGGGATACTTTCACAGGTTACCATGATGGGTCGTCTGGAACCGTGCCCCAAGCGCAATGCCGCGCCTATGGCTGGGTGATGCAAGATTCTGCTCC
>JARKOR010000156.1 GCA_029975625.1 Nanosynbacter sp.
ATTTCACCCTTATCGTTCTTAATCAGCGCCTTTATTGAGACTCTGTAAAATGTATTAGGATATCTACCAAGTTGCATAATATGATCATACTATAAACAAGTTTACCGAACCAAACTAACTGTGAGTGATAAAATATTAGCCGAAACAGCACCGAATGTATATGTTTTAAAGGACAATAATGGAATAGAACAGGCCAAAACACTCGCAGACAACCTATGGTTGCGCGATCCTAGGAGTATTCCAGGCTTAATTTTAACCTCGCCGTTAAAACGCGCAAAACAAACAGCAGAGTTAGTGGGGCGCAACGCAATTCGAATCGTTGAAATAGATACTTTACGCGCAGGGGGCGGGGGTGATTTAGAAAAACTGCCATATAAACATTGGTACGAGGTACCCGAACATGAGCTAAAAAGACATGGAGCGGAAGATGCTGAAATGTTATATGCACGTGCGCAACTTGCAATAATGAATATAATAAAATCATCTAAGGATTATGACCTGGTCTTATTAATAGCTCACGGTGGAATATACCAGATGATCAAGGCAAACGCCTTAGGACTACGAGACCCAATACAAGGCTATGGTATCCCTATGCCAAAAAAACGGAGAAGTGATAAGATTAGATATAGACAATAAGCAATGATAAACGTAGAAGAGTATGATGAAACCTTGGTTGCTAAATTCAAAAGTGAGTTTAGCCGTTTAGTCAATATCTTGGGCAACGGGGTTACAATTGAGCATGTTGGCAGTACAGCCGTTCCCAATGTCGGCGGGAAAAACATAGTTGATATTTTAATTGGCGTAAAGAGTTTAAGCGAGATGAAAAAAGTTTGCGAGACTCTAACCAATAGTGGATATTTCTTTAGCGAAAAATCGGCAACTAATGAATACCGCTTTTTGGCCTCAAGAGAGGAAGAGACTAGAGCAGGTGACTTTCATATCCACCTCTCAATAAAAGGGTGTCAAAGATATAAAGATTTCATTTTACTAAGAAACTTCTTGCGCGCAGATAAGAATGAGGCAAACAAATACTTTGCGTACAAAAGAGCTTGTCAGGTAAAATCCTCAGGCTCACGCAAAAGATACAAATATATGAAGGCGAAATATGTCGATGCTTTGATTCTGAAAGCACGGGAATACTATGAAGATCAGTCAACCTAAATTTTCCCGATTATCAATGCCACGGAATCTAACCTTGATACGCCACGGAGAAAATATTGACGATTTCTCCATTCCCAATCACACTTTACCATTATCAGCCAAGGGTATCGAAACAATAGAGATGAGCCGTGACTTTTTATTTAAAAAATTCGGAGGCATCGCGACTTTCTACGATATGTTTTTGACGTCTCCATACATACGCACAAGGCAAACCGGTCAGATACTAAGTCCTGAAACGTACTGGTCTATCGATGGGAATTTATCAGAACGCAACTGGGGAGAATACGGTGCTTTGGCTCCAAAGTTAAGGAACGTGCAATATCCAGAAGTGACTGCACAATTAAAGCGTGATTATTACCACACGCGTCCGCCTAGTGGCGAGAGTATTATCGATGTTTGGGCACGCCAGAAAAAGTTTCTAGAAAGCATCGAAGACGCACGAGATAAACGATACCTTATTTCTACTCATGGTGGTTTTATGAAAGCATTTCAACTAATGGTTGAAGGTTGCGCCAACGAAGGTGTAATAGAGAACGGAGAAATCTGGATTTACGAAAATGACGATAAGACCATCATTAAGCCAAGTCCGAGAATTACTAGGAGTAGTCCACTGCAAAGATAACGAAAGTCCAAACTTAGGTTTTGCCTAGTTTATCTATCTACACAATAGCTCACAAGCAGTCCGAAGAGTTTTTATCACGAGGTTTGTCTTTGCCTAACAACGACGCTATTTCATTCCATGCGCCCCAGGCAAACAACAGCCATAGTGCGAGTAGTAGAAGAATAGACCACGACCCGCCCGGTAGATCGAACGTTGCGCCAAACAGCACGGATTGACCCGTAGTGAACGCCCAAACCTCTAGGATTGACAATACGAGGAGCGCTACACCCCCAGATATCATACTGACATTCAAAAACTTTTTCGATAATTTCATCTGTAGTAAGAACGGCAAGGCTAGCAGTTCTACCACTACTAACGCAATTGCGGCGATGTAGCTCCATACGCCATCAAGCCCAATGCCTGCTAGCATCGCCGGGAAGGCGTCGAAGGAGAAAAGCTGGAGCAAAAGCAATATGATAATATATCCAGCGAGAAGTAGTCTAGCTGCACGCGCATTGGTAAATTCCTGGGCTTGTGTCATCTAGTCCTATTGTACCTCTCTCAGTCATTTCGCTCAAGCTAAAGCGTTGTATTTTTTACATAATCTATTGATTTCCTCTCAGAATAGGCGTACTCTAAACATAAGCGAACATACAAAAACAAAAACACCAAACAGTATTTTTCGCTTTACGACATCCACCACAACTGGAGTGCCG
>JARKOR010000168.1 GCA_029975625.1 Nanosynbacter sp.
ATGGGCATGCCGTGGCGCGTGACCGTGAGCGACCGTCTGGTGGAGGCCGGGCAGGTAGAATTGACAAACCGGACAAGTGGTGAAACGAAACTCTTGACAGTCCAAGAGCTGCTTGCTATACTCAAGTAGCTTTGTTGATATTGCACGAAAAAACGCTACATCTGGTGTTTTTAGTCTTTAATAAACACTATATATAGTAGGGAAGGATAAGAATATGAAGAAAACGTATCAGATTACCGAAGCAGGTAAAAAAGAATTAGAATTAGAATTAGACGAATTGAAGAGCCAACGCGGAGAAATCGCGGAAAAAATCGCTGCCGCCCGCGACTTTGGCGACCTTAGCGAGAACGCTGAGTACGATGCTGCCCGCGAAGAGCAGGGCATTGTAGAAACAAGAATTGCGGAAATTGAAGATATCTTGCAAAATGCGGAAATTATTAAAGCGGTCAAGAGCTCATCCGTTGGCCTTGGTAGCCGAGTAGAGCTAAAGGCTGGCGAGAAAATCGTTACCTACACGGTTGTCGGACCAGTTGAAGCCGATCCACTCGCTGGAAAAATTTCCGATGAATCACCAATCGGCAAGCAGTTGATGGGCAAGAAAGTCGGCGACGAGGTGGTGATTGTAACCCCTAAAGGCGAGATTATCTACCAAATAGTATCTATCAGGTAGATTGCCGTGAGATTGTTAAGGAGAATCATCGCGAGCGTCATTATACTAGCATCAGTACTGTTTTCGGTTGTCCTTGTTATCGCCATTATAATGTCCGTGGAGAGCCAGAGTAGCGGTCTAGTTATCTTGATAATATTGCTAGCGATTGTGCTGTTGGTGACGTTCTATCTTGTTAAGTTGCTGCTTGCCTCGCCGTCCGTTCGTCAAACCGAGCGGCAGATGGATGATAATCGGACATACCAGGAGGCGGGTTGGTGCGCCGAGGTAAAAAAGGTAAACTGCCTGGCCGTCAATTCGCCTAGGGTGATTGTGCAGGGCATGGTGCCAGCAATGATGACGATATCACCCACTAATATTACGGTGTCTCGACAAGGGTGTCCCGATGTTATTTTTGACGAAGGGAATATAAAAGTGATTGATTTTGTAGCTTTTGACTTTGTTGGAACAGCCAATGTGCTCAGGTTATCGCCGCGACAGGGTAATAGCTTGCTGTTTACGAATGAGAGTCCCGATATGCTCGTCGCAGACGTAGATCGCGGCTTAAAGATGGCGGCTGGCAGCTCATCGCGTCGCGGGGTCATGAATCGCGCATTGCTCGAATCATTTGCGTACATGAGTGCAACACAATATAATGAGCCAACCGATGGGGTGTATGGCGTTGGTGTTATGAGAAAAAGGTTTGGTCGGGGAGTAACGAGGCAAGGTTCGTCTTCGAAGGCAGTTACCTTTGGTAGGCCAATGGGTGCTATATTGCTA
>JARKOR010000172.1 GCA_029975625.1 Nanosynbacter sp.
GGTGGATGACGGCAATGGTAAAAACGTGCGAAAAGTACCGCTGATGGAGTTACCGGCAATCAATCCGAATGGTCATAAATGGCTGCCGAAAGAGAACTGGCTGGCTGACTTTTGTAAGGTAGAAAAGCAGCAAGGGCGAAAAGTGCTGGTCTATGTTCGCCAGACTGGTACCCGGGACATTCAAGATCGGGTGATGATGCCTCTGCAAGCCAATGGACTGAGAGTCTCCATCCTGAGCGGTAATGTTGACCCACGTAAGCGTGAAGAATGGATCGCCAAACGTGTGAATACCATCGATGTTTTGATTTGTAACCCCCGGCTAGTGGAAACAGGTCTCGACCTGGTGCAATTCTCAACCGTGGTGTTCTTCGAGATCGAATATTCACTCTATACGTTGTGGCAAAGCGTGCGACGTGTATGGCGTTTGGGACAGACTCAGCCGGTCAAAGCGATTTTCTCGGTGTACTCGACAGCGATGGAAGCCACAGCGCTGGCCTTGATGGGGAAAAAGATGAAAGCCGCGCAGCTCGTCTACGGGGATGAGGTCGGAGGCGCGATTGTTCCAGAGGAGGAAGGCGACTTTCTCACTCAGCTTGCTCGTGATGTGCTGGAGGGCGCGAAGCTGTCTGACCTACAGACCTTGTTTGCTGATGATCTGCAAGTCAGCCACAATCCAATGGGCAGTTTGACGACCCCGAGCGCAGTGATCATTCCTGGACCGAAAGTAATGACCTGGGATGATTGGGTGAGCCAGAAGACAGTGGTGGTCAGACGGACAAGGAGAAAGGAGGTAGTTCCGGAGGGTCAGATGGGATTTGGTATATAAATGACGAAAGAGCCCTGGGTTTAATTCCAGGGCTCTTTACCCATGTAATTATTACAATTTATATCAATTTCCAATTTCGTAAAAAGGGTGATGGATCATCATCTGGATAAACAAGCGTGACTCTATTTTTTGCTCTAGTGATTGCCACGTAAAGCAATTTTCTATCTTCTAATCTATTGAAGTCATACCTAATTCTTGGCTTACGACCTCCTGCTTGTTGACTAGGTTCTCCTGATCCAGACAACCACGGGATTATTACATGATCGAATTCACGGCCTTTACTTTGGTGGACAGTCAAAATATACAGACCAGTGGTTGGACTTCGTAATTTAACATAAGTGGTGCGAAGGTGGGAATTCTCAAGGTAAAGACAGAGCTCAAGCCACTCTTCATCCGATTTGGAAGGTGAAAATTTATCCATAGATTGCTTGAGTTGGTTAATATAATAAATTAGGTCCGGATCTAAATATCCGTTACCTGAAACAAGTTCATTCGCTGTAGTTATGACTTGGTTTAAACCCGATGAAATTGCATGATAATTCCCCTTTGTAAGCGAGTTCAGGATCGTGTTCCATGAATTTAAAATATTCTGGAATTCCACCCTTCTTCTTCGGGAAAATATTTGATCAGGTTCTCTGCCAAACTCGGATGAAAATGAGATTTTCAGTCCGGTCAGTATGCTCTGTGGCAAGAGTAGGTCGAGGAGAGTACCCAGCCATGATCTTAACTCACTATTGCTGTTCACTTGCTTTAACCGCCAAAGCAAGTCTCTAATTTTCTCATCAGGATTATCTTCACCACCAATCCAACGACAGGAATAGTGATTTCCATGATCTGATCGGACACGTAAGTGTTCATACAAATAGTCAGCCATGAAATTTGTTCTGGTTAAGATAGCTGTTGTTTCTCGAAAGTTAATCATCCCTGCATAACGAAGCCTTGATAAGCAGCGATTCTCAATTGGAAGTTGTATTCCTCCACCCAAAGGTCTAACATTGAAAGTTCTCAACCAAGGTCGGTTTCCATTTGAAGTAACGTTATTTCCCATCAATTCATCAGTCCTGAGTTGTTGGATGAATTGTGCTAATTCAACTTGGTTACCGCAGCGATGAATCTGTGTTAATTGATGTTCTTGAAGCGGCACTATATTCAAATAGCTTTTAATTTGTTCTACTCGATTTAATCTCGCGCCACGCCATTCATAAATCATCTGGTATCTATCGTATAAGATCACAAAATGCGCTGGATGAATCCTTTTTAATATTTCCAGTTGAACAATATCTGTATCTTGAAATTCATCGACAATGATCAATGGATATTTGGTTCGGATCCAATCGACAAATTCAGGGCATAATTCCAATAGATTAAGAAAAAGTGGGGCAAAGTCGTCATATTGTGGGCGTCCTTGCAGGAGTGCACTTTTTGCTCCATCGTTTAATCGCTCAAAGGTTGCATCATCTAATAGAAGGTGTGTCGTTGGATCTATTAGCTCTTCAATCGGGAACCGATTTAAAGCGTAAACCAAATTCACCTGAGTAATGATGCTTTTATCATCCCGTTGTGCATCAGAAAGTAAGGGAATTAATCGGGTTTTGTGTTCGAGGATACTAGCTGGACGAAGTTGCACTGAACATCCCCAAATCCCAGCTTTTTGTTGGATCATTTCGAAATAGAACGAGTGAAAGTTATAGATCTTAATTGATCTTTCTTCATCTGCATTGAACCAACCATTATGACGGTATCTCTGTAATTCTTGTTCGATTTGTACTCGAGCGTTTCGGGAAAAAGTAAGAAATAATGCCGGTGAATCACTTGATGTCCAACCAAGTCTATAAGCGCATAGAGCAAGATAAATACCCAGAAACGTTTTCCCCGTCCCTGGAGGAGCTTCTAATACAATTTTGCCATTCTGGCGGAACGCTTCGGCAGCTACCTTTTGATCATTATCTGCCGGCGGGTTGTTCTCATCTGGCGGCCAAATAGGTGGCATCGTGATTGATTACCTCAGGAGTTGTGATAGTTTGAAGGATTTTTTTACGTAGGTCGTCAAATATAACCGGGACGGATTGTCTTTCTGCTAGATATTCAGCGATCATACGCATATCCTTGGTAGCTTTACATTCGTGGGGGCCATGTAGTAGAGCAAAAAGAAAAGCGCGTTGATTAATTTCCTCACCCAAACTATGAAGATCGAATTCGTTCAAGTTAAAGCCCCCAAAAACATCTGGAAATCGATTTACAATCTCCATATCGAGGATTTTATTACAAGCATTCCTCCAATTTCGCTCTTCAAGAGGATGTCCACTATCAGAGTAAGCAATTTTGATGGCTTCGAAAAGAATATCCGGTGGAACGTAATGAGTAAGAATTACTTCAAGGTCACATCCAGTTGTGAATGGGAGTAAATTCTGCCTAGGCCAGCAAGTTACAAAATCCACTTGTCTATTAAAACGCGACCTGCGTTCATTTTCTATCTCCTCAGATACATCAATATCATAGTCAAAGAGTAAATGACACCGCTTTCCGTATGAGCGTAGTATTTTGGCATGTTTAAATAATTTATCTCGTGATTCACCATTCACAATTTCTAAACCAAGATGATATGGATTTTGACCTGGCCTTCTTTCAGAAAAGTGATGGAATGCCACAGGCAGGAACCCTATTTCACTACTACCTTCGACAATAAGGGCTTGTCGGGAAAATAGCGCTGGAATATATTTTTCACGATCCTGATCTAATTTTTTTCTCGAGTCTGGTGAAAGATTACGGGCAGAAATTAATTGCCATCTTGTAGGCTTTTGAACATTTTCTCCTTGCGGATTTTCGGGAGAGGGCAAATTGTCTGAAAATATCAATAATGATTCTGCTCCTTTCAGCTCTCCAACCAGTGCCGGTGCGTGTGTAGTGACAAACAACTGGCCAATTTGTTGATTTTGTTTTTGTGTAAGCGAACAGAGTTCACCAAAAACCCAACGAGCGAGAGAAGGTTCTAGATTTTGTTCTGGCTCCTCCAAAACGACGATGTCATTATCTTTGGGCGCTCTGATGAGATCAATTAAATGAGTGATCAAGATTAAATTTTGAGCCCCATCTCCTTGATACTCCAGAGGTAAGGAAAATTTATTATCAGGACCCATTGCCATATTGGTCGCAATTGTTGTTGCCCCTCGTAATCGCCATAAATCACTTCCTAAAAACGTGAGAGAAAATTCTGAGCCTAAGTTATTAACCAGCGAACCCATCAACTCCGGGGCAATCAAACCACTCAGTCTTTGCATTAAACCATTGATACTTGGTTTATCTAATAACTGATTCTTACCATTGTCTAATTGGATGAGCAGTTCCCTTAATGCAAGATTAACCTCGTCATCATTTATCATTTTTGACAGTACACTTTGTCGGGACAGAGATAGTTCATACACCGGATTTCTCCTCCCTCCAACTATCTTGAAGCCTAGGAGTTCCTTGTGTTGATTGTTCAGGGGTGAAATTTTATTTCCTAATTCGTCAATAATTTCTACTTCTGTCTCCGTAGCTTCTATGTCGTTATTCCAAGTTGATCGAAGACGAATTGCTAGCAAACGTTCATGAGGAGGCACATCCTCAAGCCTTTGCATTGGCTCAATGATTAATGCTGATATATTTACGGGATGAATCTCAATTACTCCAGTTGTGTTTCGCTCCTGCGTTTCCAACTTCCAAGCAGTTAGCTTATCGAAAAATGTACGTTTTATATTCTCACTATCATCGTAAACGGTTATTCCATTTTCATCTATATGGGTAGCTGGTTTTAACCATATAGTAATTTCTATTGGTTGCATTGTATTTGAAAGATGGAAATCAAACCTGGATAACAGACCGGGTTGGCGATAATTGATAGTGGGGTCCAATACATACGATAATGCACGCATTACCGTGGATTTTCCACAATTATTGGGTCCAACTATCACATTTACGGATGAATTAGGAAACCCCCAAAGGTTTTCGAAAGAGCGGAAGTTTTTAATTAAAATACCGAAGATGTACATGCCTGTTCCTTTGATTTGCTCTTATCTTTCCCAAATTAGGAATTCAGTTCCCATTTGTTAGCAAATGAATATTTAGGGCACATAAAAAATTATTCATCAACTTGCCCCTTTAAGATCTCCACCAATTTCCCGAATGCAGCATTCTGACTATCTATCTTAAGGTCAGTGATTTTTCCTGCATAGTCAGTCGGCATTTCTGAAAGGGGGTAATAACTAGCTGTGCCGCTAGCAGTGATATGCGCCCAAAATTCGCGCGGGGGATAAATTGTTCTATTGGCCCAATCCCCGTGTTGTATTAAACAACCACTCGGTACAGGGTTGTCTCCAACAAAAGCTAACCCAAACGGCATTTGGTCAATTGCTCCATCCGGATCATCTACTCGGTTTCCATTTGCCATGTAATAGACGTTTCCATAAGGAGTTCCAGAACCCATAACAAAAACGCTGTTGTATTTGTTGATCAAGGCATCAGGTAATACTTTAGATAAGACCGTTGCCGGAATGACCCGGTATTCTCCAGGAGGACAGATTGCTTCCCACTCTTTACGATCCTCATTAGCAATATCGAACCAATCGTATTTCATAATTCCCTCAAATTGCTAGCATTTAGAACTTTACCTCAACTATTCCATTACTTCACATTCTCCCAGCCAATCAGCTTTTTTCCAAAGCGCTTTACTCAATCCCTTTCTTCCAACGGGTTTGACCAAGTTCAATGGGTAAAGCACGGACGATTTCATTGAACCCTTCCAAATCATTTTCTATATTTTTGTAAATATAGGGAGTTAACAGACCAGGAACAGGAGAAGCATCAGTGTAACGTAAAGTAATTATTGCAAACTTATTGCCCTTCTTTCGCTTTTGAGCTATCGCATAGTCTACTTCAGTGGCTAAATAGCTTTCATCTTTAAAATTCGAGGTAATGAAAAAAACAGCGGCGCATGATTTTTCAAATCCAGAAAAAATCCCTCTTTCAAGATTTGTCCCTGCAGGCATATCAGGTTCATCCAACCAAGGATCGAAACCAAGTTCTTTAAGGACATTGTAGTATCTTTTTACAATAGGTTTATCTACCGATTTATGTGAAAGAAATATCCTGATCTCAGTTGCACTTGGAATACGACTTAATGGGACCGCTTGTAACGCGCGTTCTTCCGGAGTAGCAAGATTTGCTGCTTTGGATAATCGATCAGATAATTCAGTCGTAAAAGGGCGAATCACAATCGACCTAAACAGTTCAATCCCCTCATCTTTTTTTCTTTTACCATATGCAAAGGTGAAGCCATATACTTTATCTGGGTCATTTTTAACGGATTGCAGAATGGAATATCGTAAAGCTAATTCTTCGTCTGAATTTGTAGGGAATTCTATTTCTTTGTTTGAAAGTTGCTTCCACCAGGATTCAACATCAGGCGAATGCTTATTGATTACAGGTGTAAGCACCGACTTTATTAATTCATCGTTATCGCATAATTCCATGAACCGTGATATTTGGAGGGCAAAACCATCTAAGTCCTCATGTAAAAGATCATCTCTTCTTTCGACGAATTTTCTAAGCGATTCGGTAATTGCATCTTTATCCATGTTTATTTCCTCACTGATCAGATTATCTGGACTTTAGTTCCACAAAATGGGCATTCTTCTAAATCATACCAACCATCATAAAGCTTAATCATTTTCCCACAACAGAGCATTTCTACTTTAGTCATGTCTGGAGGTTCTGGGCCAGAAATAGGTCTGGGTGGCAGGATATTTTCAAAATCAGCTTTTACTTCAAATCTGAGAAATGAATTTGATTGGGATGTTGAGCTAAAGCCATCTGTAAAACCCGAGAGCATCTTGTTTATTTGGGGTAGCACATACTCTCTCATAACAAAACGTTTTAGGTAAATTTGAAATTCTCCAGTGAGCATATCCCCTGACTCAGCATGATGATTGCAATAAGGGCAAGATAAATATTGAGGTTCATGTTCTTCATGTTCGGTGGATATGGAAACATCCCCAATTTCATTTTCGATTCGCTTGAATGCAGGTTGTAAAATAGATGCAAGATCGTCAGGATCTGCTTTTGTTTTAAAGCTCCGTCCACAATTAGGACAGGTCCTCCGTAGAAATTCGTCTTTATCAAGCGCAAATGATATCGAAAAACGAACTGGCTGATCATCAGACATAACTTTTCCTGATTTCTCCTATCTCACCTTACCTTCTTCCACTCCACACTCTTCCCGCCATGCTTTTCCTGTTCGTGGTTTCCCTTCTCAAATCCCATCACCATCTTCCCGCAGACTTCGCACTTATATAACCCAAAATCTGATAATGTCGGCTGATCTACAGGCGGATCGATCTCTTTTTCCACCTTAGCTGGCGGGGTCACTGGTGAATTCGGCTTCGCTGATGCGGGAAGCTGGGTCTGAACTGCCGCAGGCCGGCTTTCCGATCTGGGTTGCACCATCGAAATCGTTTCCTGTTTTGGTGGTACTGCAATACTTTGTGCTGAGTGGCCATCAGGATTGCCAACTTCGACACCCTCCAATCGATCCCAGGCTTCTAGAACCAACCGGCGCGTGCGGTACTCGCCGTACTGTCGAATTTCCTTTTCCTTCAACACGCGGAAGGTCTCGCCTGGGAAATCGCTGGCAGCGACGCGCTGCGCGTACCCCACCGGGTCAAGCGGATCGGAGACTTCTTCCCACGGGTCTAGGATATCTTCCAATTCGTGTTCGGTCAGGTCGGCCGGGTCGAGTATGTAGCGCAATTGCTTGCGGTTCAGTCCGTACAGGCGGGCGTAGTAGGCGTCCAACTCAGCGCGCAGCACGGCGCGGCGATCTTCGTCCCAGGGGAAGGGAACGGGTGAGCCGTCAACAGCGAGTGGCGAGTGGGGGAACCAATCATTCCAGGTCTCTACGCCAATTTCATTCAGGATGTCCTGGGCAAAGGGCAGAAGATCATAGGCTGTGAAAGATAATTCAATTACTCGAGATATGATGAATTTCTTCTCTTCCTTTGAATAGCGATTTGGTGGAATTACGGGAAATTGTTTAACAATAAAGAAATTGAGGTTGGTTCCACCTATTTTAAATCGATTAGTAAAGTCAAAGGGAATACATGCCGAATTTGCGTCAAGGCAAGTACATAGAGTAGGAGTGATTTGATCAAATAGAAATATTGGAGCACTGTTTCCAACACCCACTAAAGGAATTATTGAAGTTACCATTGAACGTTCATTTGTTGCATTAGTAATTCCCCGAAACGCGAAGAGCCATTTGTGTTTCAGACAACCAAGTCGATTCAATACTTCATGATTTGGTACATAATATCGAGTTGTTACATGATATTGCTGGTTGTGTTTTTCAGAGGGCGTCAATTCCCTCGTGTCCTGCCCGTCAAACGTTGCCCAGCGATGGTCGTAATGCCAGAACATCTTCGCTTCATACAGCCGCACATACCCCTCGCGCGGCTCGGTGATAAACAACCCACTGTCGTTGGACATATGAAACATGGCCTGAAATCTCACCCCCCAGGGGTTTTCGCCGGTGCGCTCATTCACCAGCACTGGCACGCGTTGATAGATTTTGCGGGTCAGTTCGGCGTCAGCCCGCGTGCGGAAGACCGGCATGGTGCGCGTGTTGGGGTTGAACAGGGCGATCTCCGCCGGGTCCAGCGTGAAGCGCCGGCGCTCATCGCGCAGGTGCTCCACCCGCGTGGCAAAAAACACAAACCGCGCCTGCTTCACCGGCTGGCCAGAAAGGGTCAGCAGGCAGAATTTCATGCGGCTGTCCACCGCAGGGAATAGTTTCTCGCGATTTTCAAAATCAAACAGACTGGCAAGCGAACGCTTTTCTACCAGGTCGCCAAAGAAGTCCTTGGTGGTATCGTCCGTGGCGATTCCGGTGGGCACAATCACCCCGGCGCGGCCGTTGGCATTGGTTAAATTGCGGAAATGCTCGGCAAACAAAGCGTAGGTGTTGACGTCGCCCACCGCGGTCAGCGGGTAGCGAGCGGAATTGCGTACAAATTTACTGGAACATTCGGCGGTGTGTTTGGCCGCCTCAAATTCCGCGGCCAGGGCCGGGTTGGTTTGGGTCAGTTGGTCAATCAACCGCTGCCGGGCGGCTTTATTGGGCGCAGCAGCAATCTGTGGGTCGCGCGCCGCAAAGAATTCTTCCTCCTGCAGTTTAATGCGCTCCCAGGGCGGGTTGCCCAACACGCAGTCAAAACCGCCCGCGGCAGCCGCTTCGGCAAATTCCAGCGGCCAGTGGAAGAAATTCACCGCGCGGCTCAACTGACGCACCTGCTCCGGCAGCCCCGCCTGCACCTCCCGGCCGCTGCGCAGGCGTTTGATCTGCCCCTGGGTGGGCGCCGCAATCTCGAAGGCTTTCCTGGCCGGAGCAATGATCTTCCAGAAGAAAGCCGCCGTCCAAAAATCCGCCGCCTGCCGCTGGCGGAGGACTTCCACCGATTCCTGCAGGTCCGCATAGGCTTGCGCTTTGGCCTGCACATCCGCCGCGCTGTCTTCGGGCATGGCTTCCACCCCCCGGCTGCGCTCCGCGATCCAGCGATCCAGGTCTTCGCGCGTATGCAGCACGGTGACGATGAATTCTTTACCCTCGCGTTCGTTTTTGTTGCGCTTCTTCAGAAAGGCGGCCATCGCCCTGTCATCCCCGGTCACGGGGTTAAAGGCTTCGTCCGGCACTTCCAGCTCGTCGATCTCCATCTTCGGCCCCACGCCCACCAGGCTGTTGCCGCATTTGATGTGCGCATCTAAAAACGAGAGCGGCTTGCCCGGCTCGAGCGATTCGAGCCACAGATTCACCTTGCACAGCTCCACCGCCATCGGGTTGAGGTCCACGCCGTAAATGCAGTGGCGGATCACATCCCGCAAGGCGCGGCGCGTCTCGTTGGGTGAGGGTTCGTTATCCCCCGCGCGCACCTCTGCCAGCCGTCCGGCGATACGATGTGCAGCCGCAATCAGAAAATGCCCGCTGCCGCAGGCAGGATCGCAGACTTTGAGCGATAATAACCGCGAAGACGCCAGGCGCGCAAAGTTTTTTTCTTTATCCGAAGAATCCTTCGCGTCCTTTGCGCCTTCGCGGTGAGCTTCTGCCACAGCACGCTCAATCACCGGATCCAAAGCGGAATCCAACAATACCTGAATCAAACTGGAGGGCGTGTAATAACTGCCGGTTGTTTTCCGTTCGTTCCCGGCGGCGCTGATTAACTGGAAAGTACCGGCATCGGTATTCAGCAGGGGATGCAGTTCCAGCAAAGATTCATACACACTGCCCAGCTCTTCCGGTCCAAGGTTGCGATAATCCACCGCCCGGCGGGTGTTCCCCTCGGTGATGAAAGCCAGGCTGCGCACAGCGCTCAACAAAGCCTGGTTATCCAGCCTGGCGTCATTGAGGTCCGCCGTAGAGCGGGGGTCGAACAGGAATCCACCTAATGCCGGAAGAGCCAGCTCCGGGCAGCCCGAATCCGAACCCAGCAAGGTCATCACCAGGCGCAGGGCTTCATAGCGGTCGTGGTGCCGGCCGCCGCGCTGCTTTTGAGCCAAAGCCCGCAAACGGGTGGTGGAATAATAATTCTGGAATCGTTGCCGGGCTTCCACCGGCGCATCCGGCAGGAGCAGCAAATCGCGGTCTTCAGCAGCAAAGAGGAAGATCAACCGATACACCAGGCGCAAGAGCTGGCGGTAGTAATCCTGGGCGGGCAGCTCCCCTCTTTTCAGCCGTGTGCGCAGGTCCGTATTGAGCGGATGCTGCAAAAATCCCTGTCCAAGCGAGACAATCGCCTCCTCCACGCCGCGTCGCAAATCATCCAGGGCACGGGTGCCATGCTCCTGGGCAATTTTCGACCAACGTTCCAGCAGGCATTCCGTCTGCCTCTCCATAACTTCAAACCGGGACTGGTGGCAGACCAACCAGAGCAGGACAAAATCAGAATAAACCTCACCGTCGAACATGGCTTCAAGGTCAAATTCCAGATATGCCTGGCGGGTGAGGGAAGAATTATCCCGCAGGATCCGCAGTCTTAATCCGTTGGACGTTATCCCCCACAAAACGGCATCTGACCGATTGAGGAATTCCTGTAGCAGGCTGTGCGGACTGATGCGCGCCGCCCCGGCGGCGCCGGGCGTGCGCCTGTCGAGGTCAATGCCGCAGCCCACCAGGTGGATGGGCACGTTTTGCCACTGGTGCGAAATGGGATAAGTTTTTCCTTCTATTTCCACAGCCCTGGAGGTGGACAGGCGCCCATAACCCAATTCCTGAAACAAGGGCAGCAGCCAGCGCTCGCGGGTCAACGTGGTGCCGGCATCATTCGGTCCCAATCGGCTGCGGGCGCTTTTGAACGCGCCCCATAATCCGCTTAACCGGTTCCAGGAACGGTTGATGGCTTCATTGAGTTTCTCACTTGGCGCAAGGTGATAACTCTCAGGGTTTAATCCTTCCAGGTTTTTATCGTTCTCGCTGATTTGCTGAAGCAAATCAACAGGGAGCAACGCTCCCTCGGTATGGATGGTGGTAAATGTGTTACGGTTACGAGTTTGCATAATTTTCACCGCCAAGGCGCAAAGTGCGCAAGGTTTTTAATGAATTCATAGTTTATTCACCATCCGTTTGATCCCGTTTTTAACGAGAGGAACATTCCAATTGATCAAAAAACCTAAATGCCTGTTGCTTAATTTGAGATATGTCAGAAGTTGAGCTTCATGGATTGGTAGCAATTGCTCCACCGCCTTGTTTTCGATAATCACCAAATCCTCCACGAACATATCCAAACGGTACCCCACATCGATTTGAATACCCTCGTAAATAACCGGTTGAGGAATCTCGCATTCCACTTTTAATCCCCTCTTGTGGAGTTCATATTCGAGGCATGTTTGATAGGATGATTCAAGTAAGCCTGGACCCAAGGCCCGATGAACCTTTATGGTAGCATCCACAATTTGTTTACCGACTTCTTCAATATCCATGTTCTTGGCGTCCTTAGCGGCTTTGCGGTTAAGTGGCGGGTAGAAAAATGTAAATTCCCAGGATATCGGGGGGCAACTGCGGTTCCACCCGATAGCGTACATTTCGGGTTCTCGTCGCCAAACGTACCCGCTGATGTGCTTCCAGCAATTCCTCACCCCGCTGCATGGCAGCTTGATCCAGATGAGAGCGAAGGAGTTCAAATCCATCGATGACCTTGCGGACAAACTCGGCAGCCTGATCAGCAGCGATATTGCTATCCGGTTGAGCCAAAAGCAGTTTTTCAGCTTCGTTTTCTTCTAACCAAACCGCGCTTTGTGGACTCCCAGAGAAAGCGAGCAGCCGGCAGTCTTCAGCAAGCAGAGGTCTTTCAACATTATTCTGTGTTTGAATGATGTGATAACGGAATCGTACCACCAGCAATGTGGTGCGTTTGTCCACCGCTTTGGTACGAATGGCTCCGCAACGCCTGGCTGCCGGGTAACGCACCGCATCACCCGAAAGAGGATCAAGTGCGGTTTCAAGCACATGATTGGCCAGCGTTTCCACAAAAGGATGGGTGCGCTGCAGGTAGTGTTCATCTTCCTGGACTGGCTGACTGAATCGGAATCTAAATTTCGGATTGGTGAGATCAAACCCTGAAGATTGTGCCAAAACGTCTTTTAGCGCAGAGGATGCCTCTGTCAGGTTCGTGTCCAGAGGATCTGTTCCAGTTGTTTGAGCGCCAAATACGACCAGAGTTCTGCGGGTGAAATCGGCAACATCCACTCCGGACCCGATGGCAGCTTGCACAGCATGCAGTTCACGGGCGACTTCATCCACTTTAATCGTTTCTTGCGCAAATAGAGTTCGCGAACGTTTTTCACGTTCCGAGGCGGCTTCCCATTTTCCGTACAAGTCGTCTTTTTGCGGTTTGATGTACTCGTCGAAACCAGGTAGATAGCCTTGCAATACATTCGGATTGGATTTTAGAAGCAATCCTTCGAATATCGCTTCTACTACTTGTTCTGTATTTACCGGGACTGGCACTGATATGCCTAATGAGCTGCGAATTGTTCGATGTTTTCGCAGCAATACGTCCAGAACAACTCCGTCGATCTGGTTGTCCAAACCATAATAAGTTAATACACGCACCGTTGGACTGGGCTGACCATAACGGTCTATCCGGCCATCGCGTTGTTCGTGTCTAGTGGGATTCCAGGATAGGTCATAATGCAGGATTGCATCAAAATGCTCCTGCAGGTTGATACCTTCACTCAGGCAGTCCGTTGCAACCAAAACATGTTTTTTGGATTCACACAGCTGTCGTATTGTCTCCACGCGTGATTCAGGGGGCAATAACCCGGTGACCGCCATTACCTCTACATCTTTTGGTAAACGCGTGCGAAGTTCAGCAGCAACATATTCGGCGGTAGGGATGAAGCGGCAAAATATTATCGGATGGTAACCTTCGCTTATCAGACCTTTGATCAGGTCGACGGCTTTTTTTAGCTTTTCGTCTTTCTCACCTAATAGATCATCAGCAACCCGGGCCATATCCAATAAACGACGGCGGTTTCGTTGTCCTTCATCCTCTTCTCCACCAGGATCAGAGCCGGGGGTGACATCAGAACCATCTGCAGATTCATCCACAATGATATCGAGAATCGTTCGGCGACCAATTTCGTCGGCTTCTTCCGGATTTTCAGCTTCGGCTGGCGCGGCACGGTTGCGCAAGGTTGCCGCTGCTGCTGCAGGGCTGGAGGCTAGTGAGCGTAACAATGCTAAAGCTGACCACCAGCGTACTCGCTGATGGAATTGCCCACCTGTGGCATCCAAAACTGATTCTCGGGCATAATCCAGCACTCGTTCAAATAAACGCTTGTAGTCCGGACTGAGCTTGTAAGAGTCTTCGCGATCTTCACGCTTGGGAAAGGGGGTTTTCGAGTCCAGGTAGTTCTGAATGTCACCACGCCGGCGCTGGATAAAGTGCTGGGCGAGGCGTTTGCGATGACGTAGATTTTCCTCGCCGGTCAAGTCTTCGGGTAGATCATCAAATTCATTATCTAGAAAGGTGAGTAAAGAACGGAAAGCTTCTTCTTTTCCACTGTGAGGTGTGGCGGTTACGAGAACGATGTGCCGGTCGGGATTCTGAGCCAGCCCTCTGACCATTTCAAATCGCTGGTGGCGTCCACCTCTTTCGGCACCGTAAGCACAAGTATGGGCTTCATCAACAATGATGAATTCGGGGCAGGCACGCTTGAATTCTTCTCGCCGACGATCGGATTTAATATAGTCCATCGAGACGATAACGAAGGGATACCGTTCGAAAAGAGATTCACCCAGACTGAGATTCCGTTCCAAACGTGCTGCGGTGGAAGGGAGAACCAATTCTGCTTCAATATGAAACTTGTCTCGGAGTTCAGACTGCCATTGCTCGGCAAGAGGTGGCGGACAAAGAACTGCCAGGCGCTCTATTTCTCCACGATCAAGTAATTCGCGCGAAATTAAACCCGCTTCTATGGTTTTGCCAATGCCGACGTCATCCGCGATTAACAATCGGATCGGGTCTAATTTGAGTGCCATCAGCAATGGAACAAGTTGATAGGGACGAGGCTCAAAACCGATCCGTGCAAAAGAGCGGAACGGACCAGCACTGGATCGAAAACCAAGCCTGATCGCATCGCGCAACAATCGAGCTGAACGATAATCCCCAACATGTGATGGATCAGGGAGATCAAAGGTAGCAGGGGTCACTGGCTCCAGGGGGATATAAATACCGGTAATTTCATCATCCGAACCACCCAATGGTCGTAAGACCAAAAGATCATCCGTGGAGTCAGGGAGGACAACCCATTCACGGCCGCGCGCTTTGACGAGGGAACCTACGGTATAAGTCATGATTACGCATTACCTCCGAAGATGGAGGGGTATCGCTTGGTTATTTGATCCCAATCATCTTTTATTGAGAAACGAATGACAGTGTATCCGGTATCTTCCATACAATCCTTCTGAGTCTGGTCACGCTGTTGCCTTTCGGGATATTGGTGATGGGGACCGTCAACATAGATCGCGGCGTGTGCTTGCTCATAAAAGAAATCAGGACGGGTATGACAGGTTTCCAAAAGAATTTGTGCATGGCTCGGTAATCGCAAATTCCTTTTTTCAATGAAAGTTAACCATTCTCTCTCAAGATCCGATTGGCAGAGATTCAACAAGTGTTGAAAATGTTCGGTTCTGGAGATGGTCTGTGGAGAGGAGGTTGATGTACTTTGACTGCACTGCAGTAGATATTCTTTGATCGTCTGGCGGTCTAAATGCCGATGATCCATTTGATTGTAATAACTCATCAGGCAGTCATAACAGGCAGCTTCGCAATCTTCTTTGGCATTTGGCGCATGTCGCAAATCTTCACCAGTCTGCGGATCAAAATGGCAAATTTGCAAAGCCTGAGCAGCTACCCTGGCAAACGCACCTGGATCATCGACCAACCGCCGCAAAACGCCGGCGCCTCCTTCGGCAGATTCGTAGAATAGAATCGAATGTCGTTCATCACCGCTTGGCAAAGGTTCAGCAGCGACTTCGCTGTCTTCAAGCTGGTATTCAACTTGAATTGCATTCTTTAATGCTGCTTGCAAAGATGCCATCTGTGCAAGCTCTAATCCTTCATTCGGCTCGAAGAGTAAGCAATTCTTGTGATCCTCGACAAAAGGAACAACCCGCATTGTGCGGGGAGACATGGGATCATCAGCTTCGAGTGCTGTCTGATCATCTTCTTTGCGCGCCCAGTAACCTCGCTCGGTGTCGAGAATAAATCCAAATTGCTGTGGATTAGCGCGTCTTCGCCAGCCCAAATTGATACGCCATAGCGTAGCTGAATTACCATAAGTTAATTTTCCAATTAATTTGGCTTCGCCTTGCACCCCTTGCGGGTGGAAATGGATTTCTGCATTACGGGCTGAGATGACACCGCCATGATCGGCAAAGCGAATGGCTGTTCGTAGTTCGTACCCTTGACGTAAGCGTTCTTCTTCATCCGAGGAGATACGATCTCTTCGTTTGGTGGATACATTCTGCAGGCGGAAAAGATTATTCATTGGAGCTTCTAACAAGGATCCACAGCGCTCGCAGCGATCTAGTCCGTCACCGTTTGCAATTGGATGCAAGTATCCGCAGATTGGACATTGCTTGGCGCGTAATACAGCAAACCCTTCACCTGTGTCTGAAACGGGTAGGTTCACCTTGTTGATGATGTAGCGGGATCCCTCATGGTAAATAATTGAACGTGGGCCGAACTCCGAGATAGCCAGGAAACGTGGCCGCGATAAGAATTCGTCGTCCTGACTTCGGATACGCCGGGCGGGAATATATGCGGAAAGTGGTAGGCGGGGGAAACTGTAACCCGGCAAGAAACCTTCGCTGGCAAAATAGCGATATGAATAAAAGTCTGATTGAACAATATTTTCCGCCTCGGTCAATAATTCCAATTGGCTTTTTGCCTCTTGATATAACCGTTCAGCCTGGCGTTTATCTTGAATAGATCGGCTGGCATCTTTGATAATTTTATGCTGCACTTCCAGTTGGTTCATTGCAGCTCGATAAAGATTTCGCCACCGTTCACAAGCCTGGTTGAATTGAAGGTCAATTTGTGAAAGGACACTATCCAGCCAACCCTCATTCCACCAATCCGTTTTCACTAATTCCGATTCAATATCACTAAGGGCCGCCTGAGCTTTCAATTTTGCTTTGGTACGGTTACTTTGTGAATTTAACGCATCCTGAACAAAATCAAGGCAGGGTAGATTGGCGGGGTCGGAAAGATCAAGCAAATCTTTCAAGGAAGCACCCAGGCTTAACCCGGATTCCGCCAGCCAAATTGCCTGGACATGGCTGCGTACCAGATCTTCATTCGTCATGTCGATCCTGGGTGGGGTAACTGCTCCAGAGACCATCAACCCAGGGCGTTTGAAATAAAATTGGTCGTGGGGACTGCCGATGGTGCAATAAGTAAATACCATTGCTGGTTGTCCGCTTCTACCAGCGCGTCCACTGCGTTGTGCATAATTAGCAGGAGTGGGTGGTACATTACGCATATTGACTGCGTTAAGCTCGGAGATATCCACCCCCAATTCCATAGTGGGCGAACAGTAAAGAATTGGCAACTCCCCAGTACGGAATCTTGCTTCACGGTCTTCACGTTGAGCCGAGGGTACTTGAGCTGTATGTTCTCGAGCTTCGATACCAAGGACTTGTTTTTCTACTGTTTGATAGAAATTCACAAAAAACTCGTTCGTCTTACCGCCGCCCTCAGGCATACGTGGAACACGGATCGGGTCGTGAAAAGCGAGTATTCCATCTCCAACTTTCCAGATCATTCCTGAAGCGAGTAGCTGGTAACCTGGTTTATGACCGACATCATTCTTTTCATCGACAACCTTCTCCACTAAGCCTGCGATACGTAGGCTGTTGAGGATTTGATCGATGATTTCTTCGGTGTCATCTAAAGAGATGTGATCGTGATATTCTGGGAAGGTCGTGTTCCTTCGTAGGAATTGTCCATATCCACCCCTGGGTGAGAGGTAAAGATTTCCGCCATATTCATCCTGGTCACCCAGCTTTCGTCGGGGGAATAAAATAGAAGAATGCTCGAGTATCTCATTTTCATCCATTGCCCAGGGAGCAATCAAGCGTTGACTGCTTAGCTGTCGTAAACTTTCTTGGGCTCCCTGATCGAGATAGGTTACCTTAATTGCCAGTTCACGACGCATGTAATCTAATAAAACCTTCGCGATTCGTATTCTGGTTTCGGGGGTTGCTGAAGTAAGTACTTCATGTGTATTCTGCCATACGTCTTCCGCAGCGCATAATTCTTCTAAGGATGCATATTCAATTCTTAGCAAACCCGATTGCTCAAGATTTGGAGAAGTAATGCGCCATCCACGTTTGAGATCACGGTAGATTCTGTATCCTAAAACCTCACGTAAGGCGCGGTCAGTTTCGGCCTTCTGAGCAAAGCGAACTTCAGGATCGCTGGCATAGTACTCGACTGGAAGGTCTAAAGATTGAAAAACCTTCATCGTCAAGACATCATGAGAAATTCCTGTTTGCTCGTTAGCTTTCACCGCTCGATACAAGGCTGAACGCAACAACGCAATTTCCACAAAATCATTAAAATGGCCAGCTTGTAGCGATGCATCCTGACGGTTATCGGTAAAACTGAGGAGTTTTCTAGCTTTTGGTAATAAATCCTGATCATTTCTCAGCCGTCGTATTAATGACATACTGAGAATAGTTGTATCCGTGGAGCGACCACCCGAACTAAGCTCGGTAAGTTTTGCGAAATCAGAGGATTGACGAGCTCCATAAGATACTCCGCAATGGAGGCAGAAGCGGAAAGGTGCTTTTAAATAAGCCACTCGCTGACCAGCTTCTCCTTTTTTCCCATCTGGACTGATCCTGACTACTTCGGGTAGGTTTTTACGTTGGCTTTTCTTGATAGCCAATTCGCCATTACTTTCTTCAAGCCAATCATCTGGAAGGCGGTCAATAGCATCATAATTATCTTCCGGCCAGGGATTATCCTGGTTTAGGTAGAGAAATCCTGGTTCACCACCATCGGAATCTCTGTTTTCGTTGAGTTCGCGCGGTAGAAATAGGTCAGATCCACTTTCATGATCTCTAGTCCGCCGAACAACGTAATACTCTTGGCCGCACTCACGGCAAAAAGCCAGGGGAAGTAAAACTTTATCTCGTTCACCAGGTACAAATTTTTGTCCATACACGGTAATATGACGATCTGCTTCTGCTTCTACTGATGCATAGACCGTATCTCCACGGCTGATAAACTGGTGTAATCGGAAAGCAAAAGCAGGAAAATTTGTCTCCGGATTAGCAATCGAATACCCTTTTAACAAAATAGCCTGAAGCGCATGAACGCAAATCTCTTCAGGCAGTCCGGTGAGGATACTTAATTCATTCCCAGCCCCGTCGTTACCTGTTAGGCTTTTTGGAAGGGCGCGTACCAGGCGACCGCTTTCTTTATCAGTCCTTAATCCAAGTCTGCTCTCGACCCAGCTTGCCAGGGGGTGGTGAGTAAACTCGTCATACGTGTTTGGCAAATCGAGATTTTGGATACTCGATTTAAGTTCAGAAATAAATAACTCATCAGTAAGTAGATTCTCTTTTGTTGCCCGACGAAGAGTTTCTCCAATAACACTTTCAGCATGAACTGCATCCCCAAATAATATTGATGCAACATTGGCAACCTCAACACGTTGCTGTTCCAGGCTACCTGCACCTGCAAGAGTAGCCGATGTGCCTATACATTGTAAGCGGTTGGCATGTAAAGCTTCACGCACTCGTCGAACGAGCATTGATACATCTGCTCCTTGGCGTCCTCTGTAGGTATGCAGCTCATCAAGTACCAGGAATCTCAATCCTTGCGCAGCATTAACCAGAGTCTTTCGCTCTTCAGGGCGAGTCAAGATCAATTCCAACATGACATAGTTAGTCAACAAGATGTCCGGAGGATTCGACATGATGCGGTTTTTTTCCTGGTCATTTTCCTGACCGGTGTACCTTTCAAAGGTGACTGGACCTTTTCCATCTGGAAAACCGTATTTAAGGAATTTCTCCAATTCGCCTTTCTGACTGTTCGCCAGTGCATTCATTGGGTAAACGATGATTGCCTGAATTCCCTTGCCACTACCATTACGCAGTACGTAATCGACTATTGGGATGATATATGCGAGGCTTTTTCCAGATCCAGTTCCTGTTGTAAGAATATAGTTTTGACCTTCTCGGGCCGTTCTGATGGCATCTTCCTGATGCTTGTGCAAACGTAACGGTTGACCGAAATCATCAGGTGCTTGTTTGCGGCGAAATATCCGTTTGCACTCTTTTTGCAAAACACCTTCATCGCTTAGGTCATCAATCCATTTTCCAGGTTCAAAGGTGGGGTTTAGTTGAATTAGAGGATCCGGCCATAATAAACCCTGATCAATGCTCTGATCTACGTAGGCCTTTATTTTTGGATCACGTATTCGAATAAAACTGGAAATGTAAGATGAATAATCTTGAATTAGTGAGCTGCGAAGGTCAAATACATTCATTTAGTCCCCCTGTTGGGTTATTTATCAAAATGCAATGTGTGTTGAAAACATCTATTCATAACATCAATACCTTTTTTCTACGACTGATTTGAAGCAGGCTTGTTTGGTAAAACCGATCTTTCATCCAACCAGTTATCGATTGTTTCCTTTCTAAATCGCCAATGCCTTCCAACTTTTTGGTATGGTATTTTTCCATCCTGCGCAAGTTTATAAAGTGTGGAGAGAGGTATGCGAAGGTATTTTGATGCTTCTTCAATCGTTAGTACTTGTGGAAATTCGTCCATAGTACCTTCTTTTAATTCAAAAGAATGAGTATAAAGAAATTATATACTCATTATTGATAGTTGCTAATCAAATAAGCTAAGAAAATCGGGATTATTGCTCTGGGTTTGGCGCAATACCCCATTTGGTAAATGCAGCACTGAGTATTCCCCCTGCAAC
>JARKOR010000187.1 GCA_029975625.1 Nanosynbacter sp.
AATGAAGTGGCGCTGCGCAAGAAACATTTCGACGAGGCGAAAGCGCGCGAGGTTCTGGAGAAGAATATCGCCGAAGTCGGAAAAATGCAATCGTTGACGGAGACCCTGCTCACTTTGACGCGCACAGAGGACAGGCCAACAAACAAGGAAAAGTTTTGGCTTGATGACACGATGGCGGACGTTCTGTCGACCATGGAAAGCGTCGCGAGCAAAAAGGATATTATTCTAAAACCGGATATCGCGCACATAGAAGTTATGAGCGATGCACTCGTACTCGGTCAAATCATGACGATTCTCATCGACAACGCCATAAAATATTCACCCGAAGCTTCCGAGGTTGCTGTCGTTAGCGTAGAACAAAAACACGGAGTCACTTTGGAGGTTCGCGACAAGGGTCTTGGTATCGATCCTAAGGACCAGCCGTATATTTTTGATCGATTCTACCGAGCGGACGCGGCGCGGACACGCACGGCGACATCCGGGCATGGCCTGGGGCTAGCGATTGCGCAATCTCTGTGCGAGCGATATGGTTTTGAACTAACTCTCAAAAAGAGCTCTCCTAAAACCGGTTCCGTTTTTGCTCTTCGTATCCCGCATAGCGTGGTAAGGACATAATGCGAGATCGGGCACTTCGCGGCGTAAATTTAGGCGGATGGTTGGTTCTTGAGCGGTGGATGACGCCGTCGGTTTTTGTCGGCACTGAGGCGCAGGATGAGTACACGTTCATGCAGACGCCTGGCGCCAAAGATAAAATCGATACGCACCGACGAGAATTTATCACTGAGGCTGATTTTCAGTGGCTTCACAAAGCTGGAGTAGAAGCAGTGCGCATACCGGTAGGGTATTGGGTGCTTGCCTCGAACGGGCCCTACGTGGAAGCGTCCGCATATCTCGACTGGGCCTTTCAGATGGCGGAAACGTATCAATTACGTGTTTTACTTGACTTACACGGTGCACCGGGCTCGCAAAACGGCCATGATCACAGTGGTCGGATTGGTCATTCGGCGTGGTTTGATAAAGAAATATATCGAACGGAAACCTTGTCGATACTCAAAGCGCTTCACCAAAGATATCATGCATCGCCGGCCTACTGGGGTCTTGAGTTTCTTAATGAGCCAAAAG
>JARKOR010000193.1 GCA_029975625.1 Nanosynbacter sp.
AGGGAGCGAATGTCCATATTGCTTGAGCCGACAAAACAGGCGTCATCATCAATGAGGGTAAATTTAGAATGAAGAAGCGTTGGTTTTTTGTAGAGGTAAATGTTCACACCGGCCCGAAGCATCTCTTCGTAATATGAGCGCTGGGCATGAGCAACCATCCATTGGTCTCTGACCTCGGAATTGATCAACGTGACGGTTACCCCGCGTTGAGCAGCACTTGTGAGCGCTATAATGAGTGACGGGTCAGGCACGAAGTATGGATTGACGATGGTGATAGTGCGCTGGGCGGTATAGAAAAGGTTGTTGAATAACTTAAGGTTGTTGTCATACTCATACCCCGGACCGCTTGGTAAAACCTGGGCAAGCGCGGAACCGGAGGGTATGAGCGGCTGGGCTGCGTCGAGAGAGGCGTCATCGGGAATTTCACCCGACTCGGCGTACCAATCATTAAGAAAGACGAGGCCTAGCTGCGACACGCTTGGCCCCTCAATACGCACTGTCATTTCGTCATATACGATATCGTCCTTGCGATGATAATTTCGAGCAACCATATTAAGGGAACCGGTATAACCTACGACGCCATCGATAACGACAAGTTTGCGGTGATTACGAAGATCGGGGCGGGTATAATGTTTACCCGGCCATTGAAACGGTAACATCGGTAGCGCTTGCACACCGTCTTGCGCCATACGCGCGAGCATCTCGTGACAGCGGGGGAATTTACGAAAACCATAGGCGTCAAAAAGCACGCGCACGGTCACGCCGCGCTTAATAGCCTTTGCCATGGCATTAAACAGCGGCTCGGTGGTGTCGTCGAGCGCCAAAATGTAATATTCAACATATACGAATGAATGCGCCGCATCAATATCGCTAACGATACGCCGAATACTTTCCTCGTAGTGCGGTAGAGGCTCAATTGCATTACCACCAAAAACCGACAAGTGCGACAAGCCTTCACTAAGACGCGCGCTACTGATGTATTTCGAGGGTGTCCTAACTTTTACTAGCCGATCGCCGTTCTGCCAATGCGAACCTACCATGTCGACGCTTTGGGATATGTAGGTATCAAGCGAGCTTTGTGCGTCCCGTCGATGTTTTGGCAATTTCGCATAGCCAAAAACGGCAAATATCAGCCAACCGAGCGGCGGGACCAAGAAGATGACCAATAGCCATGCCGTGGCGGCCGAGGGTTTACGATTACGAGGGACGACAAAGAGAGCAATAATCCTAAGCGTCCATTCAATGATAATCCAGATGATAATCGAGAACTGTAGGCCAGTACTCATCTTCAGGCTATTCCCTATTCATGATGTGAAGCTCATCAAGCTGGCTTTGATCGACGGAAGACGGACTGTTCATCATGACATCAACACCGGAACCATTCTTTGGAAAGGCGATAATTTCGCGAATGTTCGACTCGTCCATAAGTTCCATGAACATGCGGTCAACACCGAAAGCACAACCCGCATGAGGAGGTGCGCCGTACTTAAAAGCATTGAGCATGGCGCTGAATTTGGCCTCTACGTACGACTTATCGTACCCGAGCAGCTCGAAAACCTTATAGAGCGTGTCGGGATTGTGGTTTCTAACGCCACCGGAGCAAATCTCGTAGCCGTTCATTACCATGTCGTATTGGTCCGCGACAATTGCCAGTTTTTCCTCGTCAGTCGTCACGTCAAGCGCACTCGGTCCGCCTTTTGGCATACT
>JARKOR010000194.1 GCA_029975625.1 Nanosynbacter sp.
TCTGTACCCTGAGGCTGGCAAGGAGGCGGCTGCCCAGGTTGCCGAATCACCGCCTGGAAACCGTCTACCGGCATCTTTTCGGGGGATTGCCCGAGGGGAACAGGCAGCACCGGGCGCTGGACGACGCCCGGCTGACGGCAATGGTGTGGTTAGCTTTGGCGGGCGGGTGAGTGAGGTACGACGCTGGGATCTGTCGTCGGCTCCGCTCTTGAGTTCCGGGTGGAAATAATAATGAACACCGGTTTTGTATTTGAGACTTATTTTGTCGTAACGGTTGGGTAGGCTTGATTTTGTTTGGTTTGCGGGAGGGGAGATGGGTGATTCTGTTCCGAGGTATTTCAGGTATTGGGGGAAGGTGGAAAACCGGGCGGCGCTGCCGCCCGGTTCATCCCCGCGTATGCGGGGAACATAGTAAAGCAAATAACACTTTACGGTTCATCTCATCAGTTGATGAGAACATATGGCGCTATTATAGATGAGCTTATCTGCCGTGTCAATTTCAGATAACACTTTACTTAGCAAAAAATTAATAGTATGGTAAAGCCGTCGTGACGACATGCGGGAGGCTGCCATGCATAAGATTATCGACGCGTTTACCAAACTTATCAAAACAATGAACGGGGCTACTCCGAACGCCTTGGTTGCCTTCGCGCTTTTCGTGCTTTTAGTGGCAATCTGGGTGCTCGGAAGACGTTAGGAGGAGACTTTGACCTCTTCGATTTTCAGTTTCTGGGGCAAGGCCGAAAGAAACGGCCCTGGCTGGCATCCGGCTGTTTGCCACATGCTCGATACCGGGATAGTGGCGAGAGAGATTCTCAAGTTACAGCCCCTCGCATTTCGGCATCGTTTTACCCCCTGTCTAGGTCTCGCTGAGGCGGATGCGCTTAACGCCATTGCCTTTATTGCTTCACTCCACGATATTGGAAAAATAAGCCCAGGATTTGCGAACAAGCGTGAAGATTTATGCGGCCATCTGAAGGATCGCGGTTTTTCTTTTTCGTTAACTGATGAACCAAATCATGGCCGTGTCGCTATGGATGCCTTGCCTGAGATTTTTGAGGCAGATCTGGGATGTCCCTCTCAGGTTGCCGATGCACTGACATATATTCTCGCTGCCCATCACGGCGTTTTTGATAATAGTGACGGCGCCGGATCCGGTGACAAGTTGTGGCAAGATGCACGCCGGGAGGTTGTGGCATTGGTGTCACAAACTTTTGGCGTAGAGTCACTTTCCACTCTCCATTTTGATGGTGTCCCCGGATTATTCCTGCTTGCCGGATTGATCTCGGTTGCCGACTGGATTGCATCCGATGAGAAGATCTTTGGCTACTTGAACGCTCCTCCCTCCGACATAAATCTGTACGTGCAGGAACGTAGCGCTATCGCCGGCAGACTGCTCAAAAGACTTTCGTTGGGGACAACGGTCGAGGGAAAAAAATGTTTCTCCGAGTTGTTCCAGTTCCCAATGCCGAATGCCTGCCAGCAAGCGACGCTCGATGTGGTGGCAGGGCTGACACATCCGATGCTGGTTGTTGTGGAAACGCCCATGGGGAGCGGCAAGACGGAGGCGGCGCAGGCCGCCTATGCCTATGTTGCGGCGCGGGACGGATTGCGCGGTATGTATTGCGCCCTGCCGACCCAGGCCACGGGCAACGCCATGTTCCGAAGGATGGCTGAGTTCCTCGCGCGACTCCATGATGAACAAACAGTGGAACTGCATCTGCTCCATGCCAACGCGGGGATGCACAAAGAATACGACAACCTCAAAATAGCGGCAATCGATGACGACCGGAAAGGGACGGTGGTCGCCTCATCCTGGTTTGTCCAAAAAAAGCGCGGCCTGTTGGCCGCCTACGGGACCGGCACCATAGATCAGGCGCTGATGGCTATTCTACGCGTGAAGCACTTTTTTGTCCGTCTCTTCGGGCTTGGTGGGAAGATGATAGTGCTGGATGAGGTTCACGCCTACGACGCCTACATGTCCGAGGAAATCTACAATCTCATCGGCTGGGCGTCCCGATGCGGCTCTTCGGTTGTCCTGCTGTCGGCAACCCTTCCAGCGAACAAGAGAAAACTCCTTGTTGAGGCATTTCTTCCCAGCGCACAGTTGCCGCTGGAACTCGAATATCCCTGCGTTTTCGGCGTGGATTTGCAGGGAAAGACTGAGTACAGGCCGGTTGTAGTGAAACCGAGCACTCTCGAAATTATCCCGATGGTCGTGGAACAGAAAAATAAAATCCGCGTCATGGCCGACACACTCATGGATGTGGTCGGAAATGAAGGGTGTGCCGCCTGTATTGTCAATACGGTTGCCGATACGCAGGAACTGTACGAGCTGCTGAAAGAGCGGCTTCCCGAGAATGAGCTGATTCTCTTCCATTCCCGGTTCACATTGGAGCGCAGGTTGGAGATCGAGGCGGAGATTGTCGCTAAATACGGCAAGGACGGCAAGCGCCCCCGGCGCGGAGTAGTGGTGGCAAGCCCGGTGCTTCAGGAAAGCCTTGATGTCTGCTTTGACGCCATGTTCTCAGAGCTTGCGCCGATAGACCTGCTGCTTCAACGCGCTGGTCGGTTGCACCGGCATGAAAAAAACGTAAGCGCCCGTCCGGTGCATCTCAGCACGCGGCGGTTATACGTGTTTCTGCCGGATATTCCGGCTGACAAATACGATTTCGGCTGGAGCAAGCTAATCTACTTCCCTGATTTGCTTTGTCGTAGTGGCGAACTATTTATCAAAGATGAAAAATACAGCGTCATCCAGGCTCAACTTCCCGAAGGAGTATCTTCTCTGATTGAGACAGTGTACGGTGAGGCTGATTCGGAAGAATCCAGCAAAGTCCGTGAAAAGTGGTTACAAGAGCGGCTGGGGACGGAGATCACCAATAAGTATTACGCCCGTGTCGCCGCCATAATGCCGATCAAGGAAAAGGAACACGACCTGGATTATCTAGCCGGAATCCAGAACAACCATGAAGATGAAACCACTCCGTCCACCCGGCTCGGACGTCAGCGGGTCACTTTGATAATCCTTGAGCAAGGTGACGATATTGTCATTCCCAACCGGGAGGCAGAGCGACGCTTGTTCCTGAAGAGCCTGGCAACGGACAAGGCGGCGCTTGTCAAGCATTTTGCCTCCTTGGAGCCGTGTGCCGAATGGAGTGAATCATCATTGCTACGCTATTGCCAACCGATCTTCTTTACGGATGGCATTGCCAAAGTGGGAGAACTGACTTTGGCATACGACAGGATCAGAGGGCTTTATATTCAGCAGGATAAGGAGGGTGACGAATGAGCGGTTTTTCGTACAACCTGATTGATGAGCCATGGCTCGGCTGCACAGGCAGGGATGGCAGTCTCCGCATGGTCGGACTGCGCGAACTGCTGCTGACGGCCCATGAACTGAGGGAGATTGAGTCCCAGAACCCATTGACGATAGCAGCGCTTCTTCGGGTGTTGCTGGCATTGATCCACCGGGCAGTGAATGGTCCGAAAACCGCGTCCGAATGGAAGGCACTCTATGCAGCCAAATGTTTTCCGGAAGAAATCATTATCCCATATCTGCAAAGCGTTCATGATCGCTTCGACCTGTTTTCCGAGCCTTGGCCGTTTTATCAGTGTGCTGGGCTGACAAACCTCGATGCCAATAAAAAACCGGCTCCAGTCTCCATCGCAGCCATTATGCTCGAAAGGGCGAGCGGCAATAACAAGACCGTCTTCGATCATACCACCGACAATACTACTTTGGCACTTACTCCTGCAGAGGCGGCACGATCGCTGATCACTACTCAGATGTTCTCCCTCGGCGGCCTCAATAAAAAGACCACCAACTGGTTTGATTATCAACAAAGCTATTTCAATGCCTCTTTGGTCAGCGGTATTTTCATCGCGCTTACCGGGGAGTCTCTGTTTGAAACGCTGATGCTCAATCTCCTCTTGCCTGAAAATCATCGGATTCCGGTCAATGGAGACGACAGTCCCATCTGGGAACGCGATGAAAGGGGTACTGACAAGGCAAGAACACCCAGGGGTTATCTTGATTTTCTTACCTGCCAGTGTCGTCACATCCGTCTGGTACCGGAGCGGGAAGGGGGCAAGGTAACGGTCTCCCGGCTACATATCGCCCAGGGCGAGGTGCTCACAGATGCGGAGAATCCGGCCTTCATGCGCAAGAAAAACAACAGGACCGGCCTGTACTATTGCCCCCAGCTTGATCCGGATCGCCTGGTTTGGCGGGATAGCTTCTCGCTCTTTGCTTTCGAGCAAGGTATAGACCATCGTCCGGCTGCCTTTCGCCAGGCGGCTACAATGAGAAGAGAAGTACTGCATGCCTCGCGCTATCTGTGTACGGCCATTGCTCTGGCCAACGACAAGGCCAATCCCCTGGCGTGGCGTAAGGAGAGCTTGCCGGTTCCTGTGGCACTTCTGAAAAATAAAGAGACGGTCAATATCCTCTCCATGGGGATGGAGCGGGCCGAGAGCGTTTCGCGCATTCTCGACGGCGCGGTGAAGGTGTACATCCGCAACGTACTTCCGCCAAATTCAAAAGACGTGAACGACAAGGCGAATGCAACCGGAGCGCTTCGTTTTTACTGGGATCGGCTGGAAGGGCATTTTCAAATCTTTCTTACCGGCATCGACAAGGGTGATGCAACGCTGTTGAAATGGTATGGCGACATTGCCGTGACCGCCAGGGACGCCCTGAAAATGTGCGTTAGGCAGCGCTATGCCGACTCAGCAGCGTCGCTCAGGGCGTGGGCAGCGGCCTTGGATGAATTGAACAAAAGACTTGCAGGGCTTTAATTGCTGCGAAAGGAGGGAACAATCAGTGAAGGAAAGCAACGAAGTCCCATTGATTAAGTTTCTGGAAGGGCTGAAAAATGATAGGGCTGCCATGGCAAGATTGCGCAGGGGGCTTGGGAAAAGTGGGGGGACACCGGAGATGTGCAGGTTTGTCGCGCCGTTTCTCCCCAACGATGCCAATGCGTACGTGATCGACCGTTACTTTTTGATCGCTTCACTCTTTGCGCTGCATCCTGAGTCGGCGGGGCGCGGCTCCAGCATGGGAAAGGTTTTCCGAGCAATGATGTCGGCAAGCCCGAGCGTGGAAAGACGCTTCGAAAATCTTCTTAACGTCGATGCAAAAGACCTTGGTGGTCATTTGCGGCAGGCGGTTTCCCTTGCCAAGAGCAAAGGGGTATGGGTGGATTTTCACCAGCTTTTCAACGATGTCTGGCATTGGAACTATCCGGGTCGGAGCGTACAGATGCGCTGGGCACGGGAGTTCTGGGGTTACGAAAAGGATCAGGATGAAACTTCAGCTCAAAACGAACCGAAAGGAGAAACACGATGATTGTAGAACTGCACATTATCCAGAACTTCGCCCCTTCCAACCTGAATCGTGACGATTCCAATGCACCTAAAGATTGCGAGTTCGGCGGCTATCGTCGTGCCAGGATTTCAAGTCAGTGCATCAAGCGTTCGGTTCGTCGTCATGCGGCCTTTGCCGATGCGGTAAAGTCTGCGGGAGGCGAGGTCGGCATTAGGACCAAGCGGCTTAAAACGCGGCTGGTTGGGCTGCTGGTTGAAAAATACAGCAAACCTGCAGCAGAAGCTGAAAAGGTGGCTTCAGCCATTATAGACCTGCTCGGTTTTAAATTAGGCGATGCGGAGAAGACCGAATACCTGCTTTACTTGGGGGAGGGTGAGGTAAAGGAGTTGGTGAATATCTCCCTGTCCGCCTGGGATGGTTTGACCGCCTTGGAAATCGACAAGGAGAAAAAGAAAAAGGATGCTGCGCCGGAAGCGCTCAAGCAGGCCCAGGACTCCTTGAAGTCCGTGGTGGCCAAGGCACGTAAAGAAGCGCGCAGTTATGCGGCGGATATTGCCCTTTTTGGTCGCATGGTGGCGGACAACAAAAACATGAATGTGGACGCTGCCTGCCAGGTAGCCCATGCACTTTCAACTCACAAGGTCGAGATGGAAATGGATTATTTTACCGCCATTGATGATCTTCAACCGGGTGAAGATTCCGGTTCCGACATGATCGGCGTGGTTGAGTTCAACAGTTCATGTTTCTATCGCTATTCAGCCATAGACCTGAACAAACTGAATGAAAACCTCGGTTTCAACAGTGACCTGCTGGCAGCAACGGTTAAGGGATACATCGACGCATCGGTCAAAGCGGTCCCGACTGGCAAACAGAACAGCATGGCGGCACAGAACCCCCCCGGTTATGTACGGGTTCTGGTGCGCCAGGACGGTTTCCCTTGGTCGCTCGCCAATGCCTTCCAAAAGCCGGTTTACGCAAGCCGTGACAATGGTTCGCTGGAAGAAGTTTCAATTACTGCGCTTGAGAAGTATCTGGCTCGTCTGAAATCGGTCTATGGAGAAGGCTCAATCGTATGTGATGCCATGTTTAATCTGTACGACGAAAATACGGGCAGTCTGGAACAACTGCTGAAAGCTGTCGGTGCAAGCCTGAGCAAGGAGGCTACAGCATGAACAGTGTACTGCTCATACGCTGTGTCGGCCCCATGCAGTCGTGGGGGACACGGAGCCGTTTTCAAGAACGGGACACTGAGCGGGAACCGAGCAAGAGCGGTGTGATCGGCATACTCTGCGCCGCGCTAGGGCGCGACCGGAGTGAAACTATGGATGATTTGGCGGCGCTGAGAATGGGTATTCGGGTTGACCGGGAAGGAAAGCTGGAAAAAGACTTCCAGACCGCTCAAGACGTTGCGGTCGCCGGTGGCAATACTACTCAGAATCTGCTTTCAAACCGCTACTATCTTGCCGATGCTGCCTTTCTGGTAGGCTTCGAAGGACCGGCGGAACTGCTCAAATTGCTCCACAGCGCCTTGGCCCGGCCAGTATGGCCGCTCTTTCTTGGACGCAAATCCTATGTCCCTTCTGAGCCGTTTTTCCTGGCTGACGGTTTGCAAGACAATATCTCCCTGCATGATGCCTTAACTTGTTTCCGTTTTTTGTTCACGCCAGAAGAACTAAAGCACCGTCTGGAGGCAGTAAAAAAAGGACGTGCCGATAAAATACGCTTTGTAGTCGAGACGGATGCCGTGACTCACGAGGTACGAAACGATCAGCCTAAAAGCTTTGCCCTTGGGAAACGCGAATTTCGTCAGAGATACGTGGCAACGGGTTATAAGGATATTGCAGAATTCCCATTTGCAAGGGAGGTGGTGTCATGTACCTGACGCAGTTGAACCTTAAGCGGCTGGACCGGTCGGTTGTCAAGGTTCTTGCGGATATCTACCGGCTGCATCAGGCAGTGATGAAGGGTTTCGCTGCCTACAGGGAGACGGAAAGGGTTTTGTACCGAGTAGAACCGGAAGAGCGAGACGGGCTGGTGTCGATTCTTGTACAGAGCCCTCAGACTCCTGATTGGCGACAGCTTACCGAAGAGAATAGAGGTATCGTTTCTGCAAGGGCTAAAGAGTTTTCTCCCGCTTTCCAGGAGGGGCAACGGTTTATGTTTCGTCTTAGGGCGAATCCGACGGTAACTAGGGAGGGGAAAAGGCGCGGACTTATTCGGGACGAATCGTTGCTGGAATGGCTGGAAAAGAAGCATGAACGGCTTGGAGTCCGGTTTTGTGGTATGGACGCCATTGACGAAGGATATGTCAATGGCAGCAAAATAAAAGGGGATAAGAGGCATCAGTTGAGCTTGAAGACGGCACGTTTTGAGGGGGTCTTGGAGGTAGCGGATGCTAAAACCTTCACGGAAGCTTTTCGTAACGGCATCGGCCCAGCCAAAGCATTTGGCTGCGGGCTTTTGTCTCTGGCGAGGGTGTGAAATCCCCCCCCGTCCCCCCTTTTTCAAAGTGGGGTGACTGAAAGGCAATGCGCGTGCAGAAGTGTTAATTCATTGATTTGGAGCACTTATTTCGGATTTCCAACGGGCAGAAAACTCGTGACTATGGCAATAGCGAACTGGCGGACAGTCAATACCTCGCTTTTGTAAAAGAAGTGCCGGGGGATAGTAAAAGCTCCCCACTTTAACAAAGGGGGGCCGGGGGGGGATTCATGCTCGAATACAATGTAAACTTGAAGGCTGCGTCGCGCGAGCTTCGAAACCACATGACTGAGGCCGAGCTGCTGTTATGGTCACGAATAAGGAAAAGGCAACTTCTTGATATTCAGTTCTACCGTCAGAAACCGATTGGTTCGTATGTTGTTGATTTCTATGCTCCGGCTGCGAAAATAGTGATCGAGGTGGACGGCAGCCAACATCTGGAACCCGAGTATATGCAAAGAGACGAGGCGCGTGATCAGTATATGGCTGATGAGGGATTATCGGTGCTGCGCTTCAGCAACGTCCAGGTGCTGTGTGAAACTGACGTCGTGGTGGAGCGGATTCTTGATGTAATTCGGGAGAGGTTATGAAATCCCCCCTGCCCCCATTTTTCAAAGTGGGGTGACTTATTTTGCCCCCACTCTGACCTGCCAAAGTGAGGTAACCGCAAGGCATATTCATGACGGAAAAGAAGAGTAATTAAAGTCCCACTTTGAAAAAGGGGGATTCAGGGGGATTTCAACACAGGAATTCAGTAACATTCAACAAACAAAGACCGGAGGCGTCAAATGCCCGAACCAATCCTTCCA
>JARKOR010000203.1 GCA_029975625.1 Nanosynbacter sp.
TATCTGGAGTCTATGGAGAATACGGTTGCCTCAAAAGAGCATGGTGGCCAGGCCGAAACATCGCTTATCCCTGAGTTAGAGGCGCTAGCGACTAACCCACAAAATGTCTCCTTTTCAAACCAGCCCTCAGGACTTGGAGGCGCGGTGCCTGTCCGCGGCACAACCTGGACCGTTGCGGCCATGGTTGCCCAGTCTAGCGGCGCACACTTAAAATCTTCGGGAACTTCGCTTGTCGGTGAGGAAGGAAATGGGTATGGTAATTTTAATAAATTCCTACCTGGCGCCTATACACTTGGTGACATCCTTGAAAAAGAGGGCTATAATCAAACGTTTCTTATGGGCTCAGAGGCTAGTTTTGGCGGTCGGGACAAACTACTTTCCCAACACGGAAATTACACTATCAAAGATTATTCCTACGCCAAAGAACACAGTCTTATCCCCGAGGACTATAGTGTTTGGTGGGGATATGAGGATAAAAAGCTCATCGACTTCGCGAAAACCGAACTAGAAACCTTGAGCCGGTCCGATAAGCCATTTAATCTTCAGCTCCTGACGGCCGATACGCACTTTACTGACGGTTACCTTGACCCGTCATGCGACACGCCATACGAAAACCAATATGACAACGTGTACGCATGCTCTTCAAAGCTCATCGGTGAATTTATTGACTGGATTGAACAACAGGACTTCGCTAGCAACACCACAATCGTAATCTCTGGCGACCATCCCGGCATGCAGACAGCATATTATGATGAAAAAATAACTGATTCGAATTACCAACGTACTGTATATAACGTCTTCATCAATCCCGCCATCTCACCAATCAATGAGCAAAATAGGTTATTTACAACCCTTGATATGTACCCTACAACCCTAGCAGCCATGGGAGTAGGCATCGAAGGTGATCGCCTAGGGCTCGGCACTAATCTCTTCTCCGATCAACCCACGCTAATAGAACACCTTGGTAGTATTCAAGCTTTTAATGAGGAGCTATCTCGAAGATCTAACCTCTATGAGCGAACTATCCTCGTAAAATCCGAGGACTGATTACGAAGTCGGACAATTTCCTTCTCGTGGCGTACCATCTTGATCGGTGATAATGAAAACCATGTCGGGAAAATCCGCATATACCCCCTGGATACAGTACACACCCTCCTCGGGCGGGTCGGGCTCGGGTAGCGGTTGATATGGAACTCCTGAGTTATTGGGTGCAGCCCACGTGTTCCAGAATGAGTAAATCGGCCACGTTCCTCCCCGACTTTCAAATCGACGCATAAGCTCACTGTAAAAACCCCTAATAACATCTTGACGGTCAATCCACCACGCATCCTCTGGAACACCATCTATATAGGACTGCAGCTCACTTTTTTGTATTGGTACGCTCCAGGTTATTGAGTCCCACCCCGTAATAAGGATACCGCCAGCAAAAACGTTATCATCGCATTTATTGACAACGGTACTTTCTTGGTGGCCGTCCCTTCCATGAATTACCGAGTAGTACGGATCGGCCACAAGCTCTCGACATATCATATGGAATAACACCCCGTTTTGCACCGCAGATAAATTACTATAGTGCACCCCTTCCTTTTGGATTCGGGTCAGTGTTACATCCTCGGCTGCCTCTGGTAGCTCCCCCATCGTTGTCCTTGTTTGCGCATACTCAAGCTCAAGTTTTTTCTGAGCATCAGATAGAGCAGAAACTACTGCGGATTTGGCGGCATTCTTACGAATGCCATTGTATGAGACCATACCGATAAGTGATAAAATTGCAATCACGACGATAATGATTACTATTTCAACTAACGTAAATCCGTGTATCCCACCTTTATTTCGGATCATCATATGAGTCTATTGTACTTTATTCTTTCCTATATACCAAGACCAGCTCAGTCGGCAGATCTACTCGCCTTTTTGTTTACGACCTTGGACGTAAGCGCTGATAAGCCCGACAATAATGACGACTGCTGCCACATAGAGCAAACCGTTAATCATCCATGTCGCCAGCCTAAACACTAACGCAAGCAGCCATACGCCAACAACAATCACCGCTATAGTAAAGATAAATTGCGTAAGTCTATTCATATCTTTAGTGTAGCATAGAAATATCAAACGGTAATTCTATTTCGGCTCAATTACTTCAATTGCCTTTAATACTTCGTCTGATGTGACCAACGCGTTATTGAGACCGTCGTCAGCATAGTAACTTCGATCTGGCGTATCGCCAAGTACCCGAGGTAAAGCAGCCCACTCTTTAGCTAACTCGGCGGCAAATTGTTCCTTGCTAATCCGTTTGTTGACATAGTCAGTCACTCCACGCTTTTCTAGGAGTGTCATTGCGAATTCATCTTGCATAACCTCATCGAATGGTTGGTCTACGTCAATATTCAGCTGTCGGACCAACCCCTTGAGTGTCGTATTAATAATTTGATACCGCCCTACTGCGCTACTGGGACTACCCTTTGCGATAAATTCATCTTGCCAGTTTATCACATCAGCCACAGACATCTTCGTAAATTGAACTTCAGCGTTTGCGGCGTTGCCAAAATATGCATTATAGTTCCTCTTACTCTCCGCTTGGGCTATAAGCTCGAGTAAAGGCTCGCACGTCTTAGGATCAACTGTTAATTGCCGATTCATATAACTTATAGTATACGCACCTATAATCCCGATACACAACAGCCCTACCCCATATACTTTGGGTCGTTTATGAACTTCGCGCACGATGCGCCTCAAACGTACTCTTATTTTCTTCACTAGCTTAATCACACATATGTATTATAGAGAAAAAGTAAAAGGTTACAAGAAACAATACTAATAGCAGCCCCGGGGATTGCCGTCTCGTGGTATACTGTACAGTATGTCAAAATTATCTACACCCACTTCCGAGGTACATATTGCAACCTCAACGAATCAACTCAATAAGCTCCGAGCCGCCGTACTTGGCGCGAACGATGGTATTGTATCGACTGCCGGGCTTGTCTTAGGCGTAACAGGCGCAGCCGCGTCAAAAGAGACGATACTCTTAGCAGGGTTTGCTGGACTAATCTCAGGCGCGTTATCAATGGCCGCAGGAGAGTTTGTCTCAGTCAGTAGCCAACGTGACAGCGAAAAAGCATTTCTTAAGAAGACACAGGTTCACATCAAGAAGAACCACGACTCAGAAGCCGATGAACTCATTGAGCGATATCAAGCAAAAGGACTCTCCGAAAAAACCGCTATGCAGGTAGCGACAGAATTTAAAGAAAACGGTACGCTTACTGTTGAGCTAGAAAAGGAATTAGGCATCGATCCAGATGATTTGACAAACCCATGGAGCGCTGCCACTGCCTCGGCAATCTCCTTCACCATTGGTGCGGCCATTCCACTCCTAACTGTACTCGTTGCCCCTAGCGCCGTTCTGGTTCCCGTCACAGTGAGTGCCGTCCTTCTCAGCCTTGTCCTAACGGGTACTCTTAGCGCTCGTGCGGGTAAAGCCAAACAACTCCTCGCCGCTCTGCGATTTGTTGTATGGGGTGTCGGTGCGATGATCATCACCTACATAATCGGGCATCTTATTGGCGTAAACATTAACTAGCCACGAACAAAAATAAGTCCCTAAATTAGCACTCTTGCACTTTGAGTGCTAATTATGTATACTGGAAACAGAAACGTACTTTCGTTTAGAAATGGAGGACGATACTATGCAACCGCAACAACAAGACACACAAAAACCACTTGAGAAGTTTGGACAAGACTTGACAGCGTTAGCGCGGGAAGGCAAGCTTGACCCCGTTATTGGACGCGACGAGGAAATTCGTCGAACGATGCAGATATTGAGCCGACGAACAAAGAACAACCCCGTACTCATTGGCGAACCGGGCGTCGGAAAGACTGCTATTGTTGAGGCCCTAGCCCAACGAATTATCAAAAACGATGTGCCAGACTCACTGAAACATAAGCGTTTGATTAACCTGGAGATTTCATCCTTGCTCGCCGGGGCATCATTCCGCGGTCAATTTGAGGAACGACTTAAAGGAGTCCTTAGCGAAGTCGAAGAGGCGGCAGGCGAAATTATTCTATTTGTCGACGAAATTCATACGATGGTTGGCGCAGGTGGTGGCGAGGGTAGTATGGACGCTGGAAATATCCTAAAACCCGCTTTGGCGCGAGGCAAGCTCCATATGATAGGTGCAACGACACTAGGTGAATATCGCAAATATGTCGAGAAAGACGCAGCCTTAGAACGCAGGTTCCAGCCGGTATATGTCGGAGAGCCAAATTTTGAGGACACCGTTGCAATTCTTCGTGGGTTGAAGGAAAAATATGAGGTGCATCATGGCGTGCACATTTCCGATGATGCTATTGTCTCGGCAGCCCGCCTGTCAACACGTTATTTGCCAGACCGATTCCTACCAGACAAAGCGGTAGACTTGCTCGATGAAGCTACGAGTGCTCTAAAAATGCAGCTAGAGAGCGTACCAATTGCTCTAGACCGCCTGCAAAACCGTAGACTGCAGCTTGAAATTGAAGAGGCCGCGCTCAAAAAAGACAAATCCGATAGCGCAAAGGCACGTAAGGAAGAAATTCGTCGACATATCGAAGAGATTTCACAGAAAGCCTCCAAAATCGAGACACGTTGGGAGCGCGAAAAAGATATTTTGGCCACAGTACACTCAGCAGCCGAAACGATGGAATCTCTACGAGGCAAACTCGATATCGCCGAACGCGAAGCCGACCTCGCGACTGCAAGCCGTATTAAGTACGGGGAGATTCCTGCGCTAGAAAAGAAGCTCGCCACGGCACGCGCGGAACTTGCGAAGATTCCAGAGAGTGAGCGTATGCTTCGCGAAGAGGTCACACCAGACGATATTGCTGCGGTCGTGGCACGCTGGACAGGTATTCCCGTAGAACGTCTCATGGAAACCGAGGGTAGTAAACTCGCAAAACTCGAGGAAGCAATTGGCGAACGTGTCATTGGTCAAACTCGTGCCGTGACTTCAATCGCTAACGCTATTCGTCGCTCACGAGCGGGACTTGCGGATAGCAACCGTCCAATTGGCTCATTCCTTTTCCTCGGACCGACAGGCGTAGGTAAAACTGAAGTTGCCAAAAGTTTATCCGAGCAGCTGTTCGATGACGAGCATGCCATGATTCGCATCGACATGAGTGAATATATGGAACAGCACGCTGTCAGCCGTTTAATTGGTTCACCTCCAGGTTACGTCGGCTATGACCAAGGTGGACAACTAACCGAAGCTGTGCGCCGTCGACCATATTCAGTAATCTTATTCGATGAAATCGAAAAAGCCCACCCAGACGTCTTTAATGTGCTCCTCCAAGTCCTTGATGATGGTCGACTAACTGATGGGCAAGGGCGCACTGTTGATTTCACCAATACGATTATCATTATGACAAGCAACATTGGCTCTCAAGAAATTATGGATTTCAAGGGAGAAGACTTCGCCAAACTGGAGAATAACATGCTAGACGTACTTCGCCGCCATTTCCGACCCGAGTTTCTCAATCGCATCGACGATATTGTCATATTTGACCGCATCTCAAAAGAGGCAATGCGAGCAATCGTAGACGTGCAACTGGTACAGATAGCACGTCAAGTCCATGATTCTCGTGATATTACTCTTGAATTCGACAACAAGATAAAAGACTCGCTCGCCCAAAACGGCTACGATCCTGCGTTCGGTGCACGCCCACTTAAACGACTCATTCAGAAACAAATACTCAACCCTTTGGCAATCGAAATAATCGAGGGAAGAGTTACCGATGGACAAACAATCCGAGTCGGCATATCGGGCGATAAGACTATTTTTACCGCGCTTTAGCGGGATACACAACGCTCCGATATAATGCTAATATCCCGAGTGCGCCGCTTAGCCACGCTGATATACCTCCGTATCCTTTGTTTGAGGCTTCTGCTTCACCATTGTCATCGGTCGTCGATGGTTGGTCCTCTAAGACGTACTCTTCTTGGGGTGCTCGTTTCACTCGAGACGTAGGCGTACGCAATTCTATGACATCAGCGTCGTCTCCACTTAGCTCAAATATTTCGGGTAGTTCAGCAAATATATCTTCTTTATCATCTGCCGACCGCTCATCGTTTGACTCAAATTTTTCTTCCATTAAAATATTTTGCCTAAATTCTATGGACGTTGGTATCTCCTGAGTCTGTGTGTTATCAACTAGACTCATGCTAGTGATGACACTCTCAGGCATCATATCAGTCTGCATATCTGATAACGAGGGCTCTACAGAACGCTTAGTTAAAGACGACAACTGAACAGCCTCGGGACTCCCTTCTCTCGACAATATTGCTGGAACTGATGGTCCATCCTCGAGCGATAGTGCATCCCTTTCCTTGTTAGGACGTATTCCTTTAACGGGAGATGTCTCCTCAACTGACGGCAGCCTGTGCTCTATTGGTATCGGCACTTTACTTCCGAGAGACATTGTTCGGTCTATCTGTGGAGCGTCCACTTTTTGTGGAGAAGTTTTGGGACTGTCAGGGAAAGAAATAGGTCGATCTTCCGTAGACGCGACGAGTGGCCGTGTAGGACCATGGGGCCCTTCTAAGGAATCTGCTACTCTATTAGGCTTCGTAAGTGACATCTCGGTATCAGGAGCTACGACAGATACGTCCACCTCCCCAGACGTGCGCATTCGAGGAAGGTCTTCTCGACTTTGAACTGTAATTGCTCTACCTTCAGCCACGGGGCGTAGATTAGTTCTAGCTTCAATAGAAACACCCGTTTCTACGGATTGAATAGGAACAAGGGGTAAGTCCTCAACTTGCGGTTCTTCTTGGAGCGATGTTCGCGTAGCCGCTTTCAATGGTTCATTGGATGTTTCCTGTGTACTCATCGGCATACTGTCAGTAGACAGGTCAAGATTTAAATTCATGGGGGCTTCACGTACTTGCAGCGGCATGGAAGGTGGTCTAGAGATTGCCTCTCTTCGCTCTTGTGTCTCAACTAATCTCTCAACCATAGCAGTATCGGCTTTTTCTAGAGACGAGATGAAGGGCTCCTCCGTAGCACCTACTGGGGTCTCCTCTTGCCCCAACAAGTTACTGGCGAGTAGTAGGCCTGGGTTTTCAGGAGTCTCGTCGTCTTTTAGTAGATTGTCTAGAGTCGCCTCTTTGGCGTTTGGTAACATCTTCAATATCGGACAGTTATTACTCCGGGCACACGATATACACGCCAACCCGCCAACTTGTCGCTGGCAGGTCTCTGAGCTCGTCTCTCTTTCAGGCGCTTGGAAGTTTAGGTCTTTGCTCTCGGCGGCGAGGCTGTCCTCTAGTTCTATGATGTTATCGCCGGCGGCTATTTCAATCTCGCCCTCGGCTGTCGCATCTAGCACAGAAGTATCTACAGTTGTCGTCTCTGCCGATTGTTCACTCATGATTCAAAAAACGTCTCCGTTGATATTCGTTCGACACCCACGCCATTCGCTGTTAACTTTTGCCATACATCGCGAACAAAACTAACGCTACCGCACACCAGGAAATGCGCGTTGCCCGCCACTTCCCTGGCGATCGTATCGACATTAAATCTTCCCGAGCTCCAACCCTCCACACCTTCCACGTGTTGTTGCGTACTAAAATGCCGTACGGTAATGTCCGAGCGTACTAACTCCTCATCGAAAACGGTATAATCCGGTGTCTTATGACTAAAATACAGCGTCTTGTCTTGCGTTACTCCTTCATCTGACATGACGCTCCAAATAGGGCCAAGACCGCAACCGGCCACAATCCCCACGAGTGGTCGGTTGGTGCGTGGATTAAAGTCACCATACGCCCGACTAATGTGAATCACATCACCCACACGACGCGAGCAGAGATAAGACGAGAACTCGCCTCCAATATTTTTTACAGTAATCGACGCCAGTTCATCAAAGGGTCGACTCGACAGACTATACGCTTTACCCGTCCGTACGGGGCTATCGGGAATGAACACGGATATGTATTGACCGGCCGTAAAATCAAACGGCCGCGCAAAATATAGCGTCGTCACTTCGGGGTTTTCTTGACGCGTCTTAACGATTTCGACGCTTAGTGAATCACGCATTCGCCAACATATCCTTCCATAATATTTTTTGCTTCTTGAAATTCTACCTCGCTAAACGTCGATGCGTTATGGAATTGTGGCATGAGAGTCGTGCCTGTTTGAAAATGTTGCAGTGCGAATCGTTTCGCCCCGTGCACAAGCTCGCCAACTTTATGAAAGTCGTTTGGTTCAAGCTGTTCGCGAACGACCGTCGTCCGAAATTCATGCCCCACCCCGCTTTTGATGAGTAGTGCGATTGTCTCCTTGATCGCTTCGAGATCAATTGGTCGAGCCGCAATTGTCTGGTACTTTTCGAGCGGACCCTTGATATCCATTGCGACAAAATCAATCATGTTATCCTTAATTAGTTGTCCCACCATCTCGGGACGCGTACCATTTGTGTCAAGTTTCACCGCATACCCAAGCTCTTTGATGCGTCGAATAAGCTCAGGTAAGTCATCATGAATCGTTGGTTCACCACCACTCACCACCACGCCGTCAAGCCGGCTAGTGCGCGACTTTAAAAACAGCATAATATTATCAATCGGGATGCTTGGTGCGAGACGCTCAGGCAGCACTAACTCCGGATTATGACAATATCCACACCGCATATTACACCCAGCGGTAAACAGCGCTGCCGCGATATGTCCTGGAAAATCCACGAGCGACAGCTTCTGAATACCACCAATCGGTACATTACACGGCTGCAGCGAGGACTGGATGGTCGATCGCCTCGTCATAATGCCCCCTCATCACAAATTCGGCCTGCTTACCCCTGTTCCATGACGAAACTGGGCGCAAGAACCCAACCACGCGCGAATACACTTCAGTATCGCCGCCACACTGTGGACATGCCTCATGTTCACCTGCGATATATCCGTGAGATGCACACACGCTAAAGCTCGGGCTAAACGTAAAGTACGGTAACTTATAGTTATGGCAAATGGTTTTGACGAGTTTCTTCAGAGCCATTGCATCATCCATACGCTCGCCAAGGAAGAAGTGGATAACCGTACCGCCCGTATATTTTGTCTGAAGGTTATCTTGTAAATCAAGTAGTTCAAACAAATCGTCTGTATAGTTAACAGGTAAGTGAGTTGAGTTAGTATAAAACGGATGTTCAACAGCCGCACCGATACCATTAGCAAAGTGCGCTTTCTCCGGAAAACTCGCTTTGTCAATCTGCGCCAAACGATACGTTGTTCCTTCCGCAGGAGTTGCTTCGAGATTATAATTATTGCCTGTTTTTTCCTGGTACTCTAAAAGCCGATCGCGCATAAAGTCAAGAACACGCTCAGCAAAATCCTTCCCGGCCTCCGAGCCAATATCCACGCCAAGAAGATTAAGAGCCGCTTCATTCATACCAATCAGTCCAATAGTTGAAAAGTGATTCTTCCAATACTCATCAAACCGACTTTTTATATCGCGTAGATAGAATTTGGTGTATGGATATAGATTTGCATCGGTCAATTTTTCCAACACCTTTCGTTTTGTTTCAAGCGTGTCTCGGGCCATATCCATGAGATCCGCCAAGCCCTTCATAAAGGCTTTCTCACCCTTCGATTTTAGAGCTAAACGAGGCAAATTAATTGTCACCACGCCAACCGACCCCGTCATTGGGTTCGAGCCAAACAATCCGCCGCCGCGATATTCGAGTTGCCGATTATCAATGCGTAAACGGCAACACATTGAGCGCGTGTCCTCCGGATCCATGTCGGAGTTAACAAAGTTTGAGAAATAAGGAATACCGTATTTCGCGCTTGCTTCCCAAAGGTTCTCGACAACAGGGTTATCCCAGTCAAAATCTTCAGTAATATTATAGGTAGGAATCGGAAACGTAAAGACTCGACCAGATGAATCGCCCTCTGACAACACCTCGAGCAGCGCCTTATTTAGCATATTCATCTCTTCCTGGTAGTCGCCATAATTTGTTTCTTGGATTTCCCCGCCAATTATAACTGGATTACCAGCAATATGCTTTGGTGCTTCCAGATCAAGAGTAATATTAGTAAATGGCGTCTGAAATCCAACGCGTGTTGGCACATTTATATTAAACACGAACTCCTGTAGCGCCTGTTTGACCTCTTTATATGTCAAGTTGTCCGCACGAATAAACGGAGCAAGTAACGTGTCGAAGTTTGAGAACGCCTGAGCACCCGCCGCCTCGCCCTGAAGCGTGTAGAAAAAGTTCACTACCTGGCCCAAAGCCGAACGAAAATGCTTAGCAGGTTTGGACGAAACCTTACCCGCGACACCAGTAAAGCCGCTGCGAAGCAAGTCCATTAAGTCCCAACCGACGCAATAGACGCTTAGTAAATTAAGATCGTGGATATGAAGGTCGCCATTCTTGTGCGCCTGACCTTGCTTTGGCGTATAAATTTTATCGAGCCAATACGTTTTACTCGCCTCGGAAGAGATGTACGTGTTAAGCCCTTGGAGACTATAGCCCATGTTAGCGTTTTCGTTCACCTTCCAGTCCAGTTTTGCCAGATACTGATCAACTAGGTCAATGTGCGCATGAGAAGTAATTTCGCGAATTCTTTTGTGTTGATCACGGTAAATAATGTATGCCTTTGCGGTCTTTTTAAAATTCGATCCAAGCAGTGTATCTTCCACGATATCCTGAATATCCTCGACATTCGGCAGCCTTTTCGGGTTTCGCTCTTCAAGCACCTTGAGGACATTGCCAGTCAGCTTTTTCGCCTCTTTTTGCCCGAACTCACCAGTCTCTTGCCCTGCCTTCGCGATTGCGCCCTCAATCTTTTTTTCATCAAACGCAACCGTCCGACCATCGCGTTTTTTGACTGATTGATACATCATCCCCTCCTTATTCACAACATCACAAACGAGCCCGAGCACACAAAAACCGGGGTCTGTTATATGAACGTCTCTCTATTTTTATTTACACTA
>JARKOR010000219.1 GCA_029975625.1 Nanosynbacter sp.
AAGTGGCCAGCCACTCGTTCCCGAAAAGTGGCTGCAGGAGTAAAAGTGGCATTTTTAACAAGTGCCATAGCCAATAGTCCAAAAAGCATTTCAATACTGCCTGAGAATACCAACGATGTAAAGACCTTAAAAATAGGTCCTTGGGTAAAAGATATAATATTATTAATAGATCTAGGATTTTACAAATATCAACTGTTCAGCAGGATAGTTGAAAACGGCGGATCCTTTGTCTCTCGCCTCAAGAGCAATGCAAATCCCTTAATAGTAGGCACAAATCAGGTACGAAATACCCGTGGTGTTGATCTAAACGGAAAACATTTGAAGGATATTAAACTAGAAAAATCCGATGATATTTTTGATGTAAATGTGGAAGTATCTTTTGACCGAAGATCCTATCGCGGCGAGAGCAAAAAAGATAATAAGATATTTAGATTAGTCGCTATTTATAATCCTGAAGCAGAAGAACATCACTTTTATCTAACTAATATTTCTTCGGATATATTAAATGCTTCTGATGTTGCAGCAGTTTATTCTGGGAGATGGGAGGTCGAACTCATCTTCAAAGAATTGAAGAGAAGATATGCGCTAGATCAAATAACAACAAGGAGCCCAAACCCGATTGAAGCCTTAATTTGGGTATCAAATTTGACACTTCTGGTCACTCGAAAATTGTATACGATAGTGCGAAAACTAAATCCCGGTGCCAAAATGGTTCGCTTTACTCAATTGAGATGGAGCAGCATCTTTGTCCAAAATTCCTCGCATCTCTTGTCAGCGATACTGGATTACCTTGGAATAGAGCACGATTTCTCTACAGTCTTAAATGTGTATTCAAGTGAGGCACTTGATCCGCATGTCAATAGAGAACGATTCAGGGAGGGATTGTGGTCTTAACCGAAGACGCATGGAACCCAATCTTGAAGATCTGAATCGCTCATGGTCTCCATTTGTTCTATTTCTGCTTGTGGGTAACTGCTGGGCGGAATCTCTACATCCAAAACAGGTCTAAGATAACCTCTTTTGATATAGTCACCTGCTGCCTGAAGAAACCATTCCGCCTCATCTTCAGGATTTTCATTGGCAGCAGGACGTGCGAAATGATATGGACCAGCTAATAATGTATTAACAGAAGCGCTCTTAATGTTCTCTGCAAAATTTTTGTCTGGATAACCAATCCCTTCTGATGCTTTTATAAACGCAAATTTATATCCACCATTCGCTACTTTTTCCCAATCAATATGCCTCTGATTTTTCGATACATCGATGCCTAAGACTCCGGCATGGCATGTTGCCTCATCAGCATAAGAACTAGCAGCTAAAACTGAGGCAAAATAGAACGAGAGTATACTCAATAACGCAATTATCTTCATTTTTAGCCCCCTGGAATATCCTGGCACTTTTTCTTGGAGGATTATTGTAGTAACCGATAAAAAGTTTGTGGCTCCTCGCTATTTTGTATGGGTGAACTCGAATCAGAGATTCTCTGTGCCTTTTTTGCCTCTGTGGTGAACCGCTATGCACTGACCCAAGCACAGAGTCACAGAGGAACAGAGGCTGTATTCTTTGCCAGACCTTGCCCACATAATTCAGCGAAGAGCCGAAAAGTATTTATAACCATAATTTCACGAGGGTTTGGAGGGAATATGCCTAACGCAAGTAGTGGCAATTTCACAGCTTGTATTGCAATTATGTACTTATTGTTTATATCTCTTCAATGTGGCCAGTCACTAAATTATACTTTTGAGAACAGTGAAAATACTATCAAATGGGGTACAATCGCAATAGAAGAAACAGATAAATGCACACATAACCATGCAATGAAATTATATCCGACAAAAAGCAAAACCGTTTTTGTGAAAAGGATCTCATTAGAATCAGCTGAATGGGTAAGATTTGAATGGATGAACTACGGGAAAACCCCATCGATTTTCGAGTTGGTTTTCCTCATCGATAATGAAACAAAAAACATTAATAATACTATGATTAATAAATGGGTCCAAACAGAAAAATTTCAAATAAATTATAAGGATATTCATAACATAACTTGGTATTATAAATTAAAGGATAATTTTGGAGATATGGGGCAAAATCTCTGGGACTCTTCTTGCTGGATTGATAATGTAGAATTTGAAGGCATGGAAATTAGGAACCAAACTTGTATTATAAATTCAGTTGCCATCAGGCCAGAGAACGGCTCTTCCGAGGATACGTACAAATACTTTGTGCATGTAGATGAAATGAACGAGGAAATTTTTAATTCCCTCTTTCTAGAAGTTTTTAATGAATCTGAAAAATGGCGAATAACGAAACGTGCAAGGAGTTATAACAATAGTTGTTGCGTATTTGAGATAAGCGATTTGTTAAATGTAGTCGATAATTTGGGAACATTGCGATATGAGATATTTTATAAAAATGAATCAAAAAAAATTGGAAATGGCCCGAAGATAAACATTGAATGGACCAATGTATCAGGGAAAAAAGAAAATGATAACTCCTGGAAATATAATGTCTCTTTAAGATCGACCGATTGTCCAATTGGAATCAGTCTCTGTTATAGTGAGTCAGGCGAAAAGAAAAAGGCAGGTACACAGACATATAATTCTTGTGGAAAATGGGAATCTTTCGAGTGGATCGATCTCCCGAAATACAAAAAATTTTGGGTGGTAAATGAATACGAATGCAGCTAATCATATTTTTATATTATTTATTTTAATGACCTTGTCATGTTCCGAGAGTCTATGCTCATCCAAAGAAGGGAGTATCGTTGAAGAATTTTATCTGTCACCAGTTGTGCAATCAAGTAATAGCAATTCGGATTCCTCAGGAGGCAATTTTGAACAGGACGGAAGACCTATTATCAAAAGAAGTGTAAAACCAAATTACAAAGATTTCTATGTAAAGGGAAAGTCTTATGATGTTGAGGTAAATATCCAAGGCTGTGCTAGGACTATAAACAACATATCGATCAGAGAGAAAATTGATTCCGAACTTGATGCAAATTTCGAGAAAACTGTTATTTGCACGTCGGATAATTTCAAAACACAAAGGCAACATATATCTAATTCAAGCAATTATAGAAATATTTCAAGCGATACTATCGATAATATTATAGCTAACTTAAAAAATGAATATGTGGTATATAACGGTTCTATTTATATTAATATAATGAGATTAGCATCTTTTGAAGACATAGAATATAATTACACAATAAGATCCAATAATACAGGGGTATTTGAGATTACCACACGTCTCAGACAAAAAAATTCTAGATGGGCAGATATGGAAAAACGAGATCTAATTGAAGTAAGACCTCCAGAAATGAATGTGATTTCGGAAATGGATAGATCGTATGCTATTATTGGAGAACCTTTTTTAGTATCATATAAGGTTTTGCATAAAATCGGATGGAGCAAAGACCCAGCAAAATTCAATGCATCGTTTGATACATCTAAAGAATATACCATAGATGTTGATGGAATTCCATATAAAGAAGGTCAAGATATTGAGCTGCAATTTGAGCCATTAAATATAACCAAATGTAAAATTAATATAAAGTATAATAAAGCAGGGTTACATCCTATTCCTTCTCTGAACATTAAAGGGGCAATAGTCACTCAAGAGATACAAAAAATTGAAGTATTTCCTTATCATTTTGTAAAGAATATGCAAGATAATGCAATATTTATTTCATTTTTTTTATCGATAATTCTAGTTTTTATATCTTATTTTGAATTTTCTATATCGAATAAAGAATTGGAGCTCATAAAGAAAATTAATCTAAAAGATTATTCAAAGACTGATTTTGACAGAATCCAAAGAAAGCAGAATTGGGTATTAAGAGGATGTGCTTCTATAGGGATTTTTTATTTATTTTTAGCTATTTTACTAATGGATATTTTCCCAATCAACTTATTTTTAATTATAGGCTTTATATTTGTTTCAATTATAATGTATATTGTATATATTAAGTGGAAACAATGAACTTCCTTCTAATTCTTAATTCTTGGATCACTTCTTTCCCAATCATGTGCAACGTTGATTGCACATGCACATAAAATTCCATGGCTATCTAACCTAAACTCCGCCTTGTGCAATAACATCTGTCTATTCTCGCTGATTTCACATCCAGGCCCACCTGAAAGGTGCTGGCATTTTTTCGGAGTACTTCCAGGTTGATCTTCTCATCGCCCAAAATGGATTTCAGAACCTCTGGCGCTCGATCGATATTCCGGTTGTACGTATCGATTTGCTTTTGCGTCTCCGCCATGTCGATGGTAAAGGCACTGGCAAAGGAGACCAGGAGCACTAGAGAAATCGCAATGCATAAGATTGGTCTTCTCATAGTTATCCATTAGCTTTATTAAAATAAATATTTTTTGGACATAGCTGGATCTTTTCTCTTTTCTGTTTGTGGGGGTCCGGGCGGCTCGAGCCCGATGAACTGCAGGAGGATGGAGAAGAGAATTGCCTTGATCCGGTGGCAGCAAGCACAGAATCCTTTAAGTACAATCTTTTCAAATAGTAGACCATGAATGTCCTTGTGCTCTGCATAGATCGGGACAATGACCTGGGCCGCAAGGGTGGGGTGATAACCCCCGTCGTGGGCAGAGAGGCCAATATAGAGGCCGCCCTGAAGTTGGGCATGTCTGACCCGGAGGACTCGGACGTCAACACCATATTCGGAGGCATCAAAACCTTTGATGAGATTGCTGCATCAGGCAGGGATGTAGAGATCGCCTCTATTGCAGGAGACCTGAAGGTCGGCCTGATCTCAGACAGCAAACTTGCCTCTCAGCTGGAGGATCTGTTGGCGCGCTTGCATCCTCAAGGAGTGATTGTGGTCTCTGACGGGGCGGAGGACGAGGCCATCCTGCCCATCATCACCTCCCGGATCAAGGTAGAAGGAGTGCGCCGGATTCTGGTCAAGCAGAGCCCCAACCTGGAGAGCACCTACTACCTTTTAAAGCAGCTCTTCACCGACCCCAAGCTCAGCCATACCATATTCATTCCTCCTGCTTTGGCTCTGCTCATGTTCGCATTCTTCAGCCTGATCGGCTACCCAAGCTGGGCGATAGTGGCCATCACAGGCTCGGTGGGTCTGTATCTCTTATTCCGGGGGCTGGGCCTGGACGACTCCATGGAGGAGGCAAAGCAGACGCTCAAGAAATCCCTTTATGCCCGGAAGATAGCCTTTATAACCTAT
>JARKOR010000222.1 GCA_029975625.1 Nanosynbacter sp.
GCATACTCATGCCAAGATATTTCGGTCGAGACGTATCGTGCAGGTCGACGACGTACGTGCCTTCGGTCTCCCAAGTCTGTTGCCATTTCTGTTCGATTTCGGTTGGATTATAGCGCTTCATATCTCTGATAGTATAGCACATCTTCTCGTGCTTTGCCGCTGCCCTATACGCCCTGTAGAGTGGACGTGTTACTGTCAACTCCAAAATCATAGTCATCGTAGTAGTATTCATCGGTGCTGGCATTTACACCATATGAATCTTGGATTGACGAGGTAATATCATCGTATACATCTTTAAAGTCTCGGGCATCTGACGGAACCACCACTTCGTTGGCCTGGCCAATTTCAAAATCATACGTCGCGGACACCTTCGTTTCATCTTCTTTTGACGTAACGTCCAACTGTAAGCTCTTTAATTTATGAGAGAATCTATCGACCCAAATAACAAAATCAATGTCGGCATTTGAGGATGAATCCGTCTCTTTCAGCGCATCGTCGACAGAGTCAAAAATAGTCGAGTCGCATTTCAGAAGACGTCCCGCCGTCTCGGTCTTTTTAAATTCGCTCATAAAGGCCTGAGCCTTGTCCCGATCGCCTGTCAGCCTAAAGCCTGGAGCGCCGTCTTTTGCATCAACTTTGTCTTTTACCTGAATAAACCTATTCGCGTCATAAATGGCCATTACTTCACGGGTAACTTCCTTGTCTTTTTGTATGTCCTTCATGACATCGGCTGTACACTGCGCCTCTTCATTGTCCTCCAGATCATCCGAAGCAATCCTGATCCACTGGCCGTCCACCTTTGGAATGAGCGTGTCCAGGCTAAACATCGAAGACACCTGTTGCTTCGCCACATCTTCCACCTGAGCAATATCCGACTCCGTCATCCCTTGGTCCCGATACTGCTGGGTTTGCTGCTTAATAATCGCATCGATAACCGTATCAACCGTTTCCTGCAGCTTGTCTATCTTTATATATAGAACGCCATCGTCCGATACGACCCCATGTACATCAAAGTTAACATCTTTATCTAGAGCTTCAACCTCAAGCTTCACGGTAGCATCGCCGCTCAAAGCACCATTATTCGTTGTCCCCTTTGTGGTAATTGTCATCTTGACGTCAGACGAAGGAGCCTCAATGACGAGAGTCCCCGTGTTATTCATCTTTTCTGCCGTCACGACGCTAAGCAAAGCGTCCGTCACCATCTTATTTGGACTCTGCCACCATACAAAATAAAGGAGCACTGCGCTAACAATTATAAGCAATCCAACAACACCAAGAATAATCCCTATAATCTTTTTCTTTTTTCCTGGCTTTGGTGGAGGTGTGAATACGGGCTGCGCAACTGGCTGCGGCGGCACGGGAGGTTGCATCGATGGCTGTGGTACTGGCTGCGGCGTCGGTTGTGGCGACGGCTGCACGCCCGGCTGTCCTATATTTTGTGGTTGTTGATCCATATATCCTCCCCTACCTACCCTAGTTATTTCTCTTATTGTATCATTCTTGTGCGATTTTCTGTAAAAAATGCTTGTTTTCGTTCAAGCCATTTTGGCTCCTGGCGGACAAGCTGTAATTCATCTTGCGCCGAAAGAAGATTTATCTTGACCGCCTCCTCAAGCCATACGCCTCCGCTTGAACCCTTGAACAACGCAACCCCATCCTCTGTGAGTTTTTCGCGGACAAACGCGCCCGCTTCAATTGCGTCTATGCATTCCTTGACCTGGCAGCCCTTCTGGCGGGCAGCCGGAGCAAGATATGTATTTGCTTTTTCGCCTACCGTAACCACCCAGTCAAGCATGTCTACGGTACAATGAGACCCCAATTCCCGGTGGGCCTCTTCAAATACACCCTTTAGACCGTTCATATTGCCAAATACTGCAATTCGCTGGGGAACATTCAGGCTATAGAGCGTCTGCAGCGCGGATAGCGCCGTTGCTGGCGTCGAGCTATAGCTATCGTCGATGAGCCACGTTTTGTCGGCGCCCTCTAGCACGTTCATTCGACCCGGCAATGAGTGTAGGCTCGCAACACCCGCTACGATGTTATGCTCGGTCACGCCTAGCTTATAGCCAACTGCGGCGGCGGCGATTGCCGGACGCATATTATGTTCGCCCAGCAAATGGATCGTCGCCTCGACCCCGTCGATATTTTCCGGCGACATGATATTCCCCTGATAGCCATCGGCTAAAGAAAAATCATGTTGATCAAAATAGTATTCCGCCACCAGGGTCGTACCGTACGTTGTGATGTTCGGATTCGTCAAGAAGCCCGCAAATCGCCCCTCGACATCATCTCGATTAATAATTGCCAGACGCGAATAATTCGCCAGCGCTATCATTTCTTCGGCCACTTGCTCGACAGGATAATCCACCTGCATACGGCCATTTGTTACCGATGTAACTACAGTGATATCGGGGATGATATATTGTCGAAACCAATTATTATAGCCCAGTTCTTTGGGGTTAAACTCTTGCACGATTACCTGGACTTCAGGCTGTTCGACATTAACTCGCTTCTTGACTGCCTTAATAACTTTACGCCACTTAAAAAGGCCCTTTTCGGGAACTTTCACTCCCATAATCTGCAAGAAAACATCCGATTTTGTCAGTGGCTCTTCATTACGAAGCTGAACCGTATATTGTTTCGCGAGCACCGTGGCAATTGCCGTTTTTGTGCTCGCCTTGCCGGCACTACCCGTCACTGCGATAAGGCGCACATCGGGGTGATGCGCGAAAAACTCGCGGGTTAGTTTTGCTAATTTTTTCTCAATTCTTTTCGGTGGCATATATTTATCATACCATAAGTACTATGAAATTGAGCTGCTATGCGCCCACCCGGGGCATGTTTATTTTCATGTGTTTGTGTCATTTCGGCGTGATGGGAATGCCCCAATGCACACCAGCTCAAAGCCCATTATGAGCCTTTCTGTGGAAAAACGCAAGCAATTTAACTTGTGTTTTTTAGTGAGACGTGCTTAAATAGGGAAGTTCAGAAGCTCGCATGTACACTTTCGTTGTGACGTAGCAGGTCGATCTGACGCGTAAATAACAATGAGAGAGTTATAATGCAGAAGCAAAATCTTTTTGTTGGCAGCCTCGCATATGCGACGACTGACGACACCCTGCGCGAATTCTTTGAGCAGATTGGCGAAGTTGAACGCGCCTCTGTTGCAACGGACCGCGAAACAGGCCGTTCACGCGGATTTGGATTTGTGACATTTGCCGATGAAGCAAACAACCAGAAAGCTATTGACCAGTTAAATGGTAAAGAGTTGGATGGTCGGGCTATCACCGTTAATGCCGCACGTCCCCGCGAGGACAAACCACGCCGTGATTTCAATAACGGCGGTGGTGATCGCGGCGGTTCATTCCGTCAGCG
>JARKOR010000224.1 GCA_029975625.1 Nanosynbacter sp.
ATCAGAGTTGAAACCGCCACCGGTGAGCTGGCGAAAACGCAGCGCCGCAGCCTGGCGGATACCCTTCAGCAGTCCGGCGGCGAAGACGGTGGCAGTGTGGTGTTCCCGCCGGTGCTGGTGCAGATGCTCGACCGGCTGGAACGTGAAATCCTGGCTGACCGGGGGGGTGAGGAAAGCCGCCGCTGGCTGGCATCGTGCGGCCTGACCGTGGAGCAGATGCAAAACCAGATGGACCCGGTGTACACGCCGGCGCGAAAAATTCACCTGTACCACTGCGACCATCGCGGCCTGCCGCTGGCCCTTATCAGCACGGAAGGGACAACAGGGTGTTACGCAGAATACGATGAATGGGGTAAACAGCTGAATGAAGAGAACCCGCACCAGCTGCATCATCTCATCCGCCTGCCGGGGAAGCATTATGATGAGGAGTCCGGCCTTTATTATATCCGACACCGCTATTATGACCCGATGCTGTGGAGTTATATCACTCATGATCCGATTGGGCTGAAGGGGGGATGGAATTTTTATCAGTATCCGCTGAATCCGGTTCAGTATATAGATTCAATGGGACTGGCATCAAAATATGGACACTTAAATAATGGCGGATATGGAGCGAGACCCAACAAACCGCCTACGCCCGATCCAAGTAAATTGCCGGACATAGCGAAACAATTAAGACTGCCATATCCTATTGACCAGGCCAGTAGTGCGCCTAATGTTTTCAAAACATTCTTCAGAGCATTAAGCCCTTACGACTACACACTGTATTGCAGGAAGTGGGTAAAACCAAATCTGACTTGTACGCCACAGGATGATTCCCAGTATTCAGGGATGGATACAAAGACAGCAAGTGATTACCTGCCACAGACAAATTGGCCAACAACTCAATTATCACCAGGATATACTTGTGCAGAACCCTATTTATTCCCAGACATTAATAAACCCGATGGGCCAGCAACAGCAGGGATAGATGATTTGGGTGAAATTTTAGCTAAGATGAAACAGAGAACATCGAGAGGAATAAGAAAATGAAAAGAGTTTTGTTCTTTTTGCTGATGATATTTGTTAGTTTTGGTGTTATAGCTGATTGCGAAATACAAGATAAAGATCATGATTGTTTTACTATTTTCGCTAAGGGTACTATTTTTTCCGCGTTTCCTGTCTTAAATAATAAAGCCATGTGGAGATGGTATCAGAATGAGGACATCGGTGAGTATTATTGGCAAACAGAACTGGGCACATGTAAAAATAATAAATTCACACCAAGCGGGGCGAGACTCTTAATTCGCGTTGGGTCACTACGCCTTAATGAAAATCATGCCATCAAAGGAACGTTGCAGGAGTTGATAAATACAGCAGAAAAAACGGCGTTTCTCGGCGATCGGTTTAGAAATTATATAAGAGCGGGTATCTATCAAAAAAAGAGCAGTGATCCAGCTCAGTTGTTGGCAGTCCTTGATAATTCAATCATGGTTAAATATTTTAAAGATGAGAAGCCAACTTATGCTCGAATGACAGCACATCTCCCGAACAAAGATGAGTCTTACGAATGTTTAATAAAGATACAGCATGAACTAATTCGTAGTGAAGAGAAATAAAATCTCTTCCTGAGAAAACAAATTAATCATTGTGAAAAATTATATAACTCATGGAATAGGTGTTTATTTTGCGTTCCATTTGCAGGGAAAGATCACGTAACGCTACTTTTTTGTACTAAATAATTCGAATTTTAAGTTCAACAATTGAGATACTACTTATTGTCTAAAGCTGTTTTTCATAGCTTATACATGATCAAATACTCCTTACATAAATAAGGTGAACAAATGGAACTTAAAAAATTGATGGAACATATTTCTATTACCCCCGATTACAGACAAGCCTGGAAAGTGGTGCATAAATTGTCAGATATTCTACTGTTGACTATTTGTGCCGTTATTTCTGGTGCAGAAGGTTGGGAAGATATAGAGGATTTCGGGGAAACACATCTCGATTTTTTGAAGCAATATGGTGATTTTGAAAATGGTATTCCTGTTCACGATACCATTGCCAGAGTTGTATCCCAGGGAAAGATCACGTAACGCTACTTTTTTGTACTAAATAATTCGCATTTTATGTTTAAAAATTGAGATATTCCTTATTACCTAAAGCTGTTTTTCATAGCTTATACATGATCAAATACTCCTTACATAAATAAGGTGAACAAATGGAACTTAAAAAATTGATGGAACATATTTCTATTATTCCCGATTACAGATAAGCTGGAAAGTAGAGCATAAATTGTCAGGCATCCTACTATTGACTATTTTTGCCGTTATTTCTGGTGCAGAAAGTTGGGAAGATATAGAGGATTTCGGGGAAACACATCTCGATTTCTTGAAGCAATATGGTGATTTTGAAAA
>JARKOR010000022.1 GCA_029975625.1 Nanosynbacter sp.
ACCTAGATAATTAACTGAAAGGGGAAAAATAATGGGTACAATTATTGGAATTGACCTTGGTACAACCAACAGTGCTTTTGCATATATGCTAGCTGGTAAGCCGGAGGTTATTACAAATGCTGAAGGAAATCGCACGACGCCGAGCGTTGTTGCGGTAAATAAGAGTGGCGAGCGTCTTGTTGGTCAAGTTGCGCAGCGCCAGCGTGTAACAAATCCAAAGAATACGATTTATGGTGTCAAGCGCTTGATTGGGCGCAAATTCTCAGATCCTGAAGTTCAAAAGGATCTCGATATCATGCCGTTCAAAATCGTCAAGAAGAACGGTGGTGTAGCGGTGGTGATGGGCGACAAAGAATACACGCCAGAAGAAGTCTCAGCGATGATTTTGAGCAAAATTAAAGCGGATGCCGAGGCATTCTTGGGCAAACCGGTTACTGAAGCGGTCATTACCGTCCCGGCCTACTTCGATGACGCTCAGCGCCAGGCGACGAAGGATGCCGGTAAGATTGCAGGATTGGAAGTCAAGCGAATTATTAACGAGCCAACCGCAGCCGCTTTGGCCTACGGTCTCGATAATTCCAAAGAGGAAAAAATCGCGGTGTTCGACCTTGGCGGCGGTACATTTGACGTGTCTATCCTCGAGCTAGGCGACGGCGTGTTTGAGGTCAAGTCAACGAACGGTGATACGCACCTTGGCGGTGAAGACTTTGACAATATCATCGTGAACTACTTTATCGACGATTTCAAGAAAAAAGAAGGCATTGATCTACGCAAAGATAATGCCGCAATGCAGCGCCTCAAGGATGAAGCCGAGAAGGCTAAAAAGGAGCTCTCGACGACAACTGAAACGGACATTAATATTCCGTTTATTACAGCCGATGCCGATGGTCCAAAGCACTTCGAGATGAAACTGACTCGCGCAAAGCTTGAAGAACTTGTCTCGGGGCTTCTTGACCGTCTATCTGGCCCAGTTGAAAAAGCCCTCAAGGATGCGAAGCTATCAGCGAGCGATATTAACTCTGTTGTGCTAGTTGGTGGTATGACCCGCATGCCGGCAGTTGTTGAACGTGTCAAGAAAATCTTTGGCAAGGACCCAATGCAGGGTGTCAATCCGGATGAAGTTGTGGCTGTCGGTGCGGCAATTCAGGGCGGCGTGCTCTCTGGTGATGTGAAGGATGTATTACTCCTTGACGTGACACCTCTGACGCTCGGTATCGAGACGGCCGGCGGCGTACGTACCGCAATGATTGATCGAAATACCACGGTTCCAACGAGCAAATCTCAGATTTTCTCAACCTACGCGGATAATCAGCCGCAAGTGGAGATTCACGTATTGCAAGGTGAGCGCGAAATGGCGGACGATAACAAGAGTTTAGGCACCTTTGTACTCGATGGTATCGCTCCGGCACCTCGTGGCGTACCGCAAATTGAGGTTACATTCAATATTGATGCAAATGGCATCCTCAATGTGACAGCAAAAGACAAGGGTACCGGTAAGGAGCAGTCAATTACCATTCAGGACTCTGGCAATATGTCGAAAGAGGATATCGAGAAGGCGCAAAAGGAAGCTGAACTTCACGCAGACGAAGACAAAAGTAAGCGT
>JARKOR010000026.1 GCA_029975625.1 Nanosynbacter sp.
ATGCCTCTTTGGTATGCCTCCAGGGAGGTATTTTTTACTGAAACGCACACAGAAATGACTTTCGGCGGCGTAGCTCAGCTGGTTAGAGCACACGGCTCATATCCGTGTTGTCCGGGGTTCAAGTCCCTGCGCCGCCACCAATTTACAGGCAAAAGCTAATTAAATCAGTTAGTTGATTGCCCCATTGAAAACCTCTTTTCGATTCTGCGCACACAATGTGCACACCCGGAAAGGGGTTTTTTCATGTCCAAACACCTGCTGTTGACCATCCGGGGGTTCTCTTTCCGCATGCGGGTCCCCCGGGACCTCCAGGCGCTCATCGGCAAGCGCGAACTCAAGAAATCGCTGAAAACGTCAGATTTGAGGACGGCGGAGCGGCTCGCCGCACTTTGCGAGTGCCGGCTCTGCAGTTTTTCCAGTATCTCAGAAGGAATCACATGGCCAAATCCGATTATAACTTTGCTTTTGCCATCGGCTCGATAACTAGAAAATCCGACGGCTCCGTGCAGGTCGAGGGGGTGAAAACGGATCCGAACAGGCCGGTCGAAGAGGAACTCGCCCTGATAGACCGCGTCATGCAGCACCTGAAGGATATGTCGCCAGCAGCCCCGCCGAGCGGGCCGGTTGTGCCCGCCATGCTTCCAGTACCGGTGCCGGCAGTCGAGCAGGCAGCGATTAGTCCCACCATAAGCGCCGCCATCAAAGAATACATCGTTGAGGTGCAACTGAACAATGCCTAGCGTGACGCGTACAGGCACTAGGTAGAGGAGTCGTTGAACAGGCTCAAAGACATCCTTAGGGATCAACCGCTGTCGTCGCTTACCCGCCAAAACGTGGTGACCTTTTTCGACACCCTGCAGAAGCTTCCCCCCAATATCAATAAAAACCCCCTGTACAAGGACTGCAGTGTCGAGCAGATTCTCAGGATGAAGTTACAGCAGGAAGATCGACCCGAAAACGGTGAAGGTGAAATTCCGGAAGCGAAAAAACGGGCATTTTCGTCGTCGCCAGTTGATTGGGGCATGTCTGTTCCGACATGCTGCGTCGTTAAATGGGGAGGGCATCAACTCCCTGGTGATACATAATACAGATAAATCAGATAATTGTGTCACAGCTTTTGTGTCGGTTCGAGTCTCTGCCGACTGTTCCGGGAACCAGAGATGCTTTCTGGGAAACCGCCCGAGCCAGTTATGTTGCAGACACTGTGTCTGTTGATACCCTGTATTCCGGGAAGTGGTTCAAGGACCGGAAAAAATTTTCACGATAACTTGACACTTAAAATGTCAAGTTGTATATTATGTAACATGGAAAACGAAATATATACAATTTCGGAACTTGAGAGACTGACGGGGTTGGGTCGCCGGACGATCCACTTTTACACGAAAGAAGGGCTCATCCCGCCACCGGAAGGTGCGGGAGGGGGGGCCCGTTACGGTGAGGAGCATCTCCTGCGCCTCAAGCTTATCGGCGAGTTTCAGAAGTCCCGCCTAAGGCTCGATGAGATCAGGGATGCACTGAATATCATGTCCATAGAGGAAATGCGGTCTCGCGTAGATAGGGCAGAGGCAAATATTCATCAGGTGCGGGACAAGGAGGACCTCAGCCGTTGGTTATCGGCAGGGGATCTGGTGACTGAAACTTTTTCGTCGTTGAATTCTCAAGTTTTGTCTATGGATTCGGGCGACGTTGAGCCCATATCATTTCTGAAGATTGGCAGGGAGCGTCAATCCAAGCAGAAGCAGAGTCCAGTTGGTCGTATCCAGAACGTCAGGGCCTCTCAATCGGTGCGAGAAGAATCTTGGCAAAGGTACAAGGTTGCTGAAGGGCTTGAGGTCAACGTGCGGTCAGATATAGTAAGGCGCCACCGGCAGATGATCATGAAGCTGCTCGAAGAGTTGAGTAGGAACATCCGAGAGGAGGGGTGATATGAATGCACAGGCAAAGTTCGATCTCCCGAAAGTCCCCGCAGGTAAGCCGTTCACGGTCAGGCTCATGCTCGCCATCGGGGGTCCGGAACAATCTGTCAGCAAGCGCAGCCCCCTCAATATCTCCCTGGTTTTGGACCATTCCGGCTCGATGTCGGGGGGGAAGCTTGCAAATGTCAAGGAGGCCACTAGGTTGCTTGTCAATCAACTCGCAAAGGATGACGTGTTTTCCCTCACCATCTTTGACGACAAGGTAAAGCGGCTCATTAAACCTGTGAAAATTTGCGAAGCAAGGGACCTTGAAAGCGTCATCAGCGGCATCCGTTCAGGTGGTTCTACCTATCTCAGTGGCGGCTACGAGGCAGGCTGTGCGATGGCGGCTGAAAATAAAGGATATGGATGTGTGACCCGGGTGATGTTATTGACTGACGGGCTCGCCAATGTGGGGATCCAGTATCCGGAGCAGTTTGCCGCTTATGCCGAAAAAATGCAGAAGGAGGGAATCGCGACTACCACTATCGGGGTCGGGGATGACTATGACGAATTTCTGCTTGGTAGGATTGCCGAGCATGGCGGCGGCGGTTCGTACTTCATCGAAACCCCCAATGACGCACCGGCTGTGTTTACCGAGGAGTTCGGCTGTCTCCTGGCTCTGTCCGCCACCGACTGTAAGGTTCGGTTCTTGCCTGATTTTGAAGGCATACGGTTTGACCAGCTCAACACCTACAAGATCGGTGACGATGGTGCATATCTCCTCGGAGATGTCTACGGAGGAAAAAACAAAACCCTGGTGTTGGAGCTGGAGCTGCCGCCTTTTGATGCCGCCGGGGAAATCACGGTTGGTCGCTTTGATATTGCCTATCGGGATGCGACCAAGGCTGATGCCGGAACAAAATCCATGAGCGTTCCGGTAGCGCTCTACGCTATTCCAATGAGTCAGTTTGTCGGTATAACTCCCGACAATGAAGTTATCCTTGCGGCCTGTTTCCTGATGGTGGCCCGCGCCAAGACTGAGTCCATTTCTCTTGCCGACAAGGGTCGCTACGCTGAAGCTGCGGATTTGCTGGACAAGTATGTCAAAGCATTGAAGGCTCTGGGCATGACGGACGGAGCTTTGATGAATGAACTTCGGCAGCTTGAACGCCGATCCCGTGAACTGCGGGAGCGGGGAAAAGATTTCTTTACAGTGAACGAGCGCAAAAGGATGTACTACGAGTCGGGCATGATGTCAAAGTGCAGGATGGCGAACTACTATGCCATGATGAATCGCAGGGAGGATCCTGAAACTGAAAGGGCTCAACGATTCACCTGTTACAATCATAGCGGGCATATTTGGGCTGAGATAGGTAATGAAAAATGTCTTATAGACACGGGTACGCTCACTAGCTTCGGAGAAATCAGCGAACTATTGTTGTGCGGCCAGAGGTTCTGTCTGCAGCCTGACTACCTCGGTCATGATGTTTCAGAACTCGGGAAACTTGTCGGGACCCGCATCAGTGCCCTCATCGGCGTCGATATTCTGAACAAATTCGATACTGTAATCGATATTGCTGAGGGTACTGTGGCGTTTGTCGGTAAATCGATACCTTTTCATGGTGTTCCCATCCCGACTCGCTATTTTCAGGGGATCCCCATCGTCAGGTGCATGGTCGGTAATCAGGAATTTGATCTCTTTCTTGACAGCGGAGCCAAGCTCTCCTTCCTTGACCCGTCGATTTCCTCAACCTATGAACGTATAGGAGAGGATACGGATTTCTTTCCCGGCTTCGGTGAGTTCAGGACGGACACATATCGGGTACCACTTGTGATTGGGGCGGAGAGCCTAGAACTTGGCGTAGGGGTGCTGCCCGGCATCCTGCAGATGACCCTGTTACTTGCGAAAGCCAACGGCATTATAGGTTCGGCCCTGTTCAATGAGTTTGCCGTATGTCTCTCGGCACGCGAGGGAGGTGTAACAATTAAAAAACACCTAGATGGCCTGTAGCCAGTAAAGGTCCCAGTTTGGTTGGTTAGTATAAAACGACGTATTGTGTCGCATGCGTTTGTTACACTACCTTCACTGCCTTTTAATCCTTCTGCGAAAGGGTGCACAAGCGCATCGCGGTTCGAGAGAGGCTGATTCGATTCTATTCTCCGGTTTTCCGCCAAGAGCGGAGAGGAGGGAAACATGAACGGTATCCTTAAAGCGTATCTTGACAACGTTGAGTTCGGCGAGATGAAGGTCTTCGGGGGTATGGGGGTTCTCCCGGTTTTCCGGAAGGGGTACGACGCCCTTGACCACCTGACCCTGAAAGAGGCATTGGATCAGGGAACCCTTGTTATCGGTGAGGTGAGCCATGCCGGGTCAGTCCCTGAACTGAAGGCGACTAACAGGGGATCCCTGTCCGTCCTGGTCCTGGACGGCGAAGAACTCGTCGGGGCGAAGCAGAATCGGGTTCTCAACACCACCATACTCATCATGGGCGGTTCGGAGGTCGTTGTTCCGGTATCATGTACCGAGCATGGGCGCTGGGTACACCAATCCGAGCACTTCGGGGATTCCGGGATCATGATGGCAAGCTTTCTTCGCTCGGAAAAGAACCGCTCCGTCTCTGAATCGCTCTATTCCAACCGAAGCTACCGTTCGGACCAGTCCATGGTATGGGACGGCATTGCAGAGATGCACCGTGCCGGGCGGACCAGTTCGAGCACCGGGGCCATGCGTGATGCCTACGAGCAGAAATCCGCTGAAATCTCCGAATACGTCGCCGCGTTCCCGTGCCTTGAATCCCAGTGCGGCATGCTGGCCTTCATACATGGGCACGTGGCCGGTCTCGATGTAGTCCCCTGCCTCCCGGCCTACCGTTCGCTGCATCGCAAGCTCCTGACGAGCTACGCCATGGAGACGCAGATCCGCGGGAAAGGCGGCGACAGGCATCCGACATCCGAACAAGGCACAGCGTTACTGAAGAAGATCTCTTCCTGCTCCGAGAGCAAATTTCCATCTGTCGGGGAGGGGGACGACTTCCGCTATGCAGGACTGAACATCGTCGGTACGGCCCTCATCTCCAAAGAAAAGGTAGTACACCTTGCCTTCTTCCCGACAAAAAGCGAGGAGTCGGGCGAACGGATGTCGTCTGCAAGCCGTCGGAGGTACCATCGCGAGCACATCGATTGAAGAAGGGGATGACCAGTGGACAATGCCAAAATAAATAGAAGCATCGTTTCCCCGCTGCGGATAGACGCAGTTGCTGTCCCGGGCACCGGCGGGCTCATCGGCATGACCATCTGCCCGGGAAGATTAGAGCATGAGGGATTTGGAGATCCTTCCGGTCCGTGGAAGCGGGACCTGGATCTGGATCTCCAGGTCATCCTTGAATGGAAGGCCGATGCCCTGGTTACCCTCATTGAGGATTTCGAGTTCGAACTGCTCGATGTCCCCGAACTGCCGGACAAGGCCCGTGAATATGGGATTCGCTGGATGTACCTCCCCATCGTCGATGTCAGGATTCCGGATGAGGTGTTTGAAGAACAATGGGAGACTGCTGGGGCGGAGCTTCGCCGTATCCTTCGAGAGGGTGGACGAGTCGTGATCCACTGCCGTGGGGGGCGCGGCAGGACCGGCCTGGTTGCTCACCGAGTTCGGCATGTCTCCGCAGGAGGCGATCCGGAGGGTCAGGGGCGCTCGGCCGGGGACCATCCAGACCAGGGAGCAGGAAGAGTATGTCAGAAAATGCGCAAATTCGTCGACTGAGCGTAAAGAGTATGGAAGACAAAGAATTAAAGGATAGGGTTGCCGGGGTTCTTGCGGGTTTGGCTGCTGGAGACCGCAACGGTGGGCCAATACAGATGGCGGTCCGGCTTGCCGAGAGCCTTGCGGAGATGAGAGCTTTCGACCGTGCAGATATTGCTTGCCGCTACCTGTCCTGGTGGCGGGATGGGGCGTTTGATACAGGCCCGGTGACAGCTGGGGTTTTGCAACTTGCGGAACAAGGCATCGATTTTGACGAAGCGGCAGCCCGTGTCGACCTGGAGATGGCAGGGCAGACCGCCGGCTGCAACCCTGCACATCGATGCGCGCCGCTTGGCATCGCCCCATTTCTGAGTGACGGTGAGGTGGGGAAGGCTGCTTTGTTGGAGGCTTCGCTTACCCACCAGCACCCTTTGGCTGGCGACACCGCTGCGACGGTTGCCCTCTTATGCCGTCTGTTGATCCGAGGTGCAGACTTGGGACAAGCGCTGCAACGTGCGGGAGAGGGACGGCTTGAAGAGGTGAGGCTAGCTCTGTTGGGAGAACTTTCGCCCGGTAGGGGCGGTTATTCCCCGGTGGTACTCGGGACGGCCATCAATTTCCTTAGGACATCCTCGACGCTTGCGGATGCACTTGCCCGGAGCATTGCCTTTGCTGGTCCGGCCAACTACTGCCCAGTCCTCGTCGGTTCTATTGGCGGCGCACGGTGGGGGATGTCGGCTGTGCCTGAAACGCTTCTGCCTTCAGGCACTCTGAAAAAAAGAATCGAAGCAGCGGCTGCTTGCTTGGCAAGGCTTTGGTAGCGACACCCTGAATCTACGGACAGCATCTCGAATGTGAGCGAAATAACACAAGCAGCTTGGGAGGTTAATATGAAATCGACAATTGGTTATTTCACTTGGTTGGTTGTCTTTGCAGTGCTCATGTTTGCAACACCAGCCTTGGCCTGGGAGAACCGATGGGAAATCAAGGCGACTTACCCTGGAGGCAGTGGCCGCTACACAGGCAGCACCGATATCGAAATGCGGAAAAAATATGACTATGACCCTTCTAACAGGTTCCGGGGGACCATTGAAAATGACGGCTCAGTTCGCATGCGGGACTATAACGGGAATACTGTACGAGGCAATATCGACAGCGATGGTTATGGAAGGCTAAGGGACCAGGATGGGAATACCTATCGGGTGCGACCTCGATAGATGGGGCTGAGCAATAAATAGGGAGGGTGAATCTGTGAGTCATGCCGATGATGTGAGGTTTTACTGCCGTGAGAGATATGTGGAACCTGCAAGGAAAACCGGACAGAAGACTATAGAGATAAGGTCCGGCGATGTTCACGCAGCAATGGGCTACCGCAACAGGTATCCGCTGGTCTGTTCTGCGATAGGTGCTAAAGTCTTCGAAGACATGTGCCGAATCAGGCGCACTGCTGTAGAAGGCCCAATCAATGGATCCAAGACAGTTTTCCGTTTTGAGATTCTCAAGTCGATTGGTTCAATTCCATAGTGGAGTGTCCTTTTTTCCGAGCCAGTACGTCTGGATTGAACGGTTGGTACGGGAGGAGAAGATGCAAGTGGAGTTGTCAGCACGAGATTTTAGAATGGTTTGACATTGATTTGCCAATTGCAGGTGGATGGGGTAACTCTATTGAAAACGCGATTCAACCACGAGGTAGGAGGGCAGCACCAAATTCATTGGCAACACTCGATTTCTTCATGTGCTATAGTCTTCGCCAACTTGGCAGGGGGCGACAACATGCGGCTACGGAGACAGAGATGTTTTGTTGTGTTTGGGTGGCGGCCCAGTACGTTCCGGATCGCTTTCGGATGGAAAAGAGGGGTAAGTTTTGACTGTGGTTGATGACCGATTCCGTGCCATCGACAATCGAGCAACAACACCTTGACTTCGGCTATACATTTCCTGCGAAATGAGCTATAGTCCCAAACAAGAACCATGTACACATTGCGCACATATTTTGGTACACATTCCAGGGGGGTGGGCGCACGCGATGCTCAGAATCATCAATGTTTTCAGCTAGATAATGTTGGTGGTGAAAAAGGGTCTGAATCCCTGCGCCGCCACCAAAACCCCCTCTTTTCCGAGAAAAGAGGGGGTTTTGGTTTTGCGGCCGATCTCCCGACAGGCAAAGGATGCAGCCCGGCAGCTTCCCATGTTGAAAGGGGGACTCTCCGGAGGGGGCATTGACTAGGAATTCCATACTCAAAAAGGTTGCCAGGGCCATTGAAAGGCACGGCCTGTTCAGCCCCGGCGACACGGTCATCGTGGCGGTGTCCGGCGGAGCGGATTCCGTGGCCCTGCTGGACATGCTCGCCTCCCTGGAACGTCTGCG
>JARKOR010000027.1 GCA_029975625.1 Nanosynbacter sp.
GCGTTCCATCAATCTTCTTGATGCAGTAAGCGATTGTCTTCTTGTGGATGTCCAAGCCAATGTAGTAACATGCGTTCATGGGAGCCTCCTCGTGGTATTTGATTCCGGACGGCTTTGCCGGTCCGACTGCTTGCTCATACAAGCTATCTTTACCACCGGAGGCTTCCTCTTCAACGTCTACTTATGCATTCAAACAGTGTTTAATTGTCTACTATTGCGGCCATTGCCGAAACAGGGTAATAGCGAAATGAAGATTAATTAACAAATAAACACCGTCCCAGCAAGGTTCCCGTGGTGCACTTATGAATAGGATCTGCCGGGTCAATCGTAGTTGCCAGGTTACGTGTTTTTGTTGCTATCAGCCCTCAAGCCCTCCATTGTAAGTGTCAGTCCTTTATTTTTTCTGCTTGACTCCTTTCCAGAAATATCCACAGATAAGTATAATACCAATTACAATCAACCCAGTACCAACCTCTTTGTTATATCCTGTGAAATTAACATAAGCCCCTCTGAAATAGTATACAGGATTAAACAGTGTTTTAACTCCGATAAGGATCCAACAAAAACCAAATAGTATCAAAGCAAAATTTTTAAATTTATTTTTGTTAAAATTTTTCATATAAATTATTGTTTTTATTTTATGTCGTAACCAATATAGCTAAATATAATACTCGTCAACCAACCAGCACCGCCTGCAATATTTGGTGTAGGAGGTCCAGGGAAAAAGGGAGATATAAAATCAGGCGCATTATTAAGAATCAGTTGCCCAGATGGCGATCCAGCAAGAGTCATACCTGCAGCATAAAATGATGAGCCCTGTGTCAAAGCATAACTGCTAGCAGCACTTAGTTGTGGGCCTGCTATAAGCGATGCGCTGCCAACACTACCAATAGCGTAAGGTGACAAACCCAAGCCAATTATTGGTAGGGTGAAATTTCGTGTCAACTGACCATTGCTAACTGCGCTTGCTAAAGACGATTCACGATGCGCATTAAAGGTGGTTAGGTGCAGAAAACTGGGAGTAGAGGGTTCAGGAAACAATCCTGATGATCCAAAGGGATATTTATGATTAATAGGATTATTTTGCAAAGCTGGCATAATCTGTGGGCGCTGAAAGTAGTTATCTCTATCCGGCGGTCCCCCCAAGCCAGCACTTTTGCCGAAATTTGAATTACCATAACCATATGAATAGTTTTTCAGACCATTTTCATCACCCCACGACATGTAGGGATAAACCCCCAGCAGTAAATATCCACCCATTATATCGTTCCAATCAAAGTCCCATCCGCTGTTACCGCTTGAAATTTGATAATGGACCCCTCCCCAGTTTCCTGAGAAATCCCAATTGAAGGAAAAACCAAAGAAAAAATGCCCCGTAGGATCAATGTAATTCAACGGACTGTTCAGGACGTAACTGTATCTGTTCAGACTCTGCGGATTGCTTGGGTCCGGCACGACGGTATCAGCGCTGATGAACCGCCCTAACTCGGCATCATACAACCGAGCGTTGTAGTTGTACAGTCCGGTTTCTCCGTCTATTTCCTGACCGGTGAAGAGATGGCTTACCCGAACGGATCCGGTCTCAGAGTTAGGTTTGCCGAACGGATAGTATGCTATCTCCTCAGCGGTGTTGCCGCTTGCGTCCGTAACAAGTGTGGTGCTTCCCAGGTGGTCGGTGTGGTAGTAGTAGGTCTGTTCCGCGGTTTTGTGGGCAATCAGGTTGTTTCCGGCAAGGATGTATTTGGCGCAATCGGCGGCCTTGCATTCATACAACTTTTCGATATAGACCATGTTCCCCAATGTGGACGACTTCTTTACCCGGTTGCCTGCGCCGTCGTATACGAAATTCACGTCCCCGTTGATGGAGGCTGGCAGGTTGTCGTAGTTGAAAGTGAATGTCCTTTGCCCGTCCGAGGTCATGTTGCCGTTGTTGTCGTAGGTGAAGGTCCTGCCGTTTGAGGTGGAGCGCACCGCATGCGGCCTGAAAATATCGGAGCTGGAAGCACCGCCTGTTCTGTAGGTGTAGCTGACCCCTGCCTTGGTCAGGATGTTGCCTATCTTGTTGTAGGTGTAGGCACGGGTCCCATAGCTTCCCTGGGCCTGGGTGAGCCTGTCCAGTTCATCGTAGAAAAAGCTCTGGGTCCTGGTTCCGTTGAGCGTGTCCGTTATGGTCCGTACGTTTCCGTTGTTGTAATAGTCGTAGACCAGGTTGAGCAGTCCGCCTTGGGCCGGGTTGGTGACCGTGATGGTATTGAGCCTGTGGTTGGTGGGGTTATATTGGTACGCAGTGGTTATCCCGTTGCCGAAAGTGAGTGCTTCAGGACTTCCAGAGGCATTGTAGCCCGAGTAGGCGGCATAGGTGCCTATCTGCTGGAGGTTGCCCCCTTCGTCGTAGAAGTAGCCTACCGTCTCACCGTCGGGATAGGTTACGCTGTTGATCCGGTCAAGGCCGTCATAGGTGGCGCCGATGCTGTATGTCGTGCCGTCTATGGTCCTGCCGATATTGGTTGTCCTGCCTGACTGGTCGTAGAAATACTTCGTGATCCCTGAAGCATCGTTCATGGTGGTAAGTCTGCCGATGCCGTTGGTTGAGGTGGTTTCGTCATAGGTAAAGGTAACATCGGTGCCGCTCGGATAGTCCTTCAGGGTTATGCGGTTGAGCGGGTCGTATACAAAGCCGATGGTCTGCTGTTTTGCGTCGGTCTGGGAGACCAGGTTGCCGTTGGCGTCATGGCCGTAGCTCCAGTTTCCCATGTCGAGGTCGCGCATCCAGTATTTCCGGCCAAGGGAATCGTAGCGCATCTCGGTACGGTTTCCGTTGGCGTCATAAACATACCGCAAATTCCCCAGCACGTCATACGTATAGGTTGTTGTTGCGTACGGTGTTCCGACGTTGGTGTCGCAAGTCGTGTATGTGCCGGTGTATTCCTCGACTTTCGTCAAGCGTCCAAATGCGTCACGGGTTTCTCTCTTGCGATGGTTTTCTCCGTCGATAGTGACGGTTACACCCAGTTTTGCGTTGTAGCAGGCAAGCTCTCTTGAGGAATCCGCATGCGTGACCTTTGTTGTACGTCCGACCGGGTCGCTGTCGAGCAGGGTATGGTAGGAAGTCTCACCCTCAAAGTAGGGCATATAGATTTTCCAGGCTGCTCCCCTCAGGTCATAGTCGATATTCGTGACAATGGTTTGAGAGTCGGGACCGCTGCGCCTGGTTTTGAAGGTGCGACCCAAGCCGTCGAAATAGCTTTCCTGCCATTCGCCGGTGCTCGTGTCGGTCCGGACCCTTTGGGCGCCAACAGTACCAAGGTCAAGATAGCTCCATGAGGTCCAGGAACCGGCCGGTGACGTTTCGCGGGTCTTGCGGCCGTAACCGTCGTACTCCAGAAGAGTTGCGCTGTTGTTGGCGTCAATGACGCTTTTTACCTGGCCGTAGAGGCCCTTGTCGGTGGCTGTTCCGTCAACGCCGTAGTATTGGATGCCCGTTACCTGGGCGAGAGGATTGATGATGGAGGTGGGGAAACTGAAAGAGCCGTCATAGGCGATGGCAGAGCTGTATCCACGCGCGTCCATGGTGCAGACCGCGTTGCCGTATGCATTGTATCCTGTCCGGGTTTCAACAGCCGCACCGAGGTTGTTCCATCGCACGACCCTGGTCAGGTTGCCTTTGGTGGGGGTCTGGTTGTTGGTGGGCGTGGATTGGCAATTTTCCAGATCATCGTAGTAGTAGGTCGTTTCGGCAACCTTCGTGGTTGTGCCGATCCCCTGATATGTTGTTTCCGATGCGGGCAGACCTACTATCCAGTCGGTGACGTTGGGCGAATATGTTCTGATTATGGTGTGGTCGTCAGTGGTGACGTCCAGGTCACCGTGCCGGTCCTCCCGGAGCAGATTGCCGTTCGCCTGGTCATAGGTATAGACGGTCCGTGTTTGCCTGGGGTTACTCTCACCGTCGTAGAGTTTCTCGTCGACCTGGAGCGGCGGCGTGTAATAGGGTGCACCCATCACCGCATCGGCTTTGTAGCTTATGGTCTTTTCCGAGTATTTTTTTCCGGTAGAATCACTGATTCTGGTTCTATAAGGCAACCCTTTGGTGTAACCACCGAAGACACCGGGTATGTTCACGCCTACGGCGACATCGTTTCCCTGATGAAACCAGGTTTCCGTGACCATGCTTTTATTGTCCGGTCCGGCAGGTCCTGTGACCGTCACGTGGTTAAAACCGCGGAATTCATATTCGAGGACGAAGATTGTATCGACTGTGCCGATGAAATGAAATCCACCACTATAATCATAGGTTGTCGTGGACTCATTTCCGTTTCCATCTTTATGTGTGACAGATGCGAGGGTCTGAACTGTGTCGTAAGCAGCGGTACCGTTATTGGACCAAACGTATACCGTGCTGTTCTGGTAGCTGAGACTGGTCGTGCCACCAATATTGTTTTGTATCTCCTTAATCCCGTTATTTTCCCAAACAAAACTAGTGGGTGGAGGTGGAATTGAATCAGGTCGGTCGTTATTAAATTCTTGTATGTTTTTTAACTTCATATTAACAGAGACATAATCTCCGTAAGCAGTACTGTAAGGCCTATCGCCATAATCGAAAATATAACCACGACCTAATATGTCATTACCGGTTTTTATGGTTATGTCTTTCAAGCGGTAGTCGACTGTTATGCGAAATCCGGTCAAAAATTCTGGATTAATATATTTAAAATATCCACTAGCACCATGAATAATGTCATAATTGTCGTAGTTAAATTTGACATATGTGTTTGGCTCCAAGCTGTTTTGAGGAGCATAAGGGTCCTTGAATCCAGTATAATCGATCCGGTCCAAGTATATTTGCCCTTGGTCTTTAAAGTAGCTCACCGTCATGTAGTTCCCGTTTGCATCCTCGACACGATCCAGGCACCATTTGAATATCTTGTTCGGGTCGGATGGGTCGTCCATTCTGGATGCCGCCGTGCTGCCGAAGGTATAACGCACCCCTGACTTGTCGGTCACCCTCCAATAAGGCTTGCCGTCATCCGCCGTCAGTTTCTTAATCTGTAAAAACTCTTTCTCAATGACGGTACGGTAACTGCCTCCGCCTGCCGAGATTAGTGCCATATACCCGTTGGACCTGTGAAGCACATATTTATTGGCGGAGTAATTCACACCCGATCCCATGGTACTTCGTTCGATTGCACCGAGTTCAAGCTCCATCTTATCCATGATCGTCCCCAGGTATTTGGTTCTGGAACTCCGGTAGTTCAGTACCAACTTGGGCTCTATCCCGTTTCTTCCAGGAGCGACCTTGATTGGGAAGTCATAGGAAAATGTACCAGTGAAAAGGTCGGGCGTTATGGTGGAACTGTCCCCCATATAAGTTTCATCCGCACCGCAGATCGTGCTGACGAGCAACAGCAGCATCGCACTCGCAAGACAAATCGAAGACCTGAAAAATCGTACAAGGAAGATTCGTTTCGCCGACATGGTTTGTTGTCCCTCCGTAAGCTTGATCAATTTATTGAAATAAAATGCCTCAATCCAATCGTTCACATGAACGGCGAAAAGAGCCGATCAGTAGTGTGGTCGTCACAACATACAGCCGCAAATCAATGGCCGCCTGCGCGGAATTCATCGCCTTCGCCATTTCCGGTCTGCCTTGCGAGCTGCGCATGCGCGACAACCTGAAAAGACCTTAAATTCCGATTTTAAGAATGTGGATTACTGCTGGTGGGGCATATTTGTGGTGAAAAACGGATTATTTCTTTAATCTTTTTTCGTCTGGTTGTCAAGTATACTCTAATGTGATTTAGTATTTTTTTACTTCTGCTCAATAGTTTTGTTAACATTGATACGTTTACACAATAAAAACCGTTACATGAAACAAACAATTAGGTTGCCGCTAAATGGCGAATCAATTCCAGATCCACCACACGGCAGTTTCGATCCGACAGGTTCCCCGAAAGATCACTCCTTCCGGAACAGACCTTACTCCCATCATTTGTTCCATAGTTTGGCCTGAAAAATCCAACCTGCCATGACCGCCGGGATGGCAGGCTATCCGGGCCGTTTCCGGCTGCCGGCCCCATATTGACTTGCCCCGGCAAATGGTGTAACGTAACGTTTTCTTAAGATTTGAAGGGAAGATCCGTACCGGCCGTTGATGAACGCTATCACCATCGATGTCGAAGACTGGTTTCACGTCTGC
>JARKOR010000076.1 GCA_029975625.1 Nanosynbacter sp.
TAACCGAAAAAGGAGGGGACATGATCCATAATATAACGATCACCGGTTTAAAGTATGAATTGACCGATACGACTAAGAAGTATGTCGAAAAGAAAATTGGTGCACTCGATAAATATTTGCCGCGTCATGCTCGCAAGAGCGCTTCGGCAGATGTAAAAATTAAGCAGCTTGATAATCCTGGCGGCAACAAATATGAAGTCGAGGTGGTGATTAATGTGCCGGACAAGGTGATTACCGCCAAAGATTCAACCATGAATGTCCTCGCGGCGGTTGATATTGTCGAGGCGAAACTTAACGGCCAACTCCGTAAATACAAGCAGGCAACCGTGCCGCACATTGGTCTTCGCGGTCGTTTGGGCAAGTTCAAACGGAGCTACGATCGCGAGCCGTAGGACCTGACAAACGGAAAGATCAAGAAAACACTCTAAAACCAGGGTGTTTTCTCTTTTCAAATCTCCAAAGAACGGGTATAATTATATGTATTGATAGTTTTGGAAACGTCTGAAAGTGAGGGAGTTTGACGTATGGCAATAACAAGGCAAAAGGCGCTGGGCAAGGTGTTCGGCGATCCGCAGAAGAAGATTTTGAAACGACTGGAAAAACGGGCTGAAGCGATAAATGCGCTGTCTGATAAGTATGAAAAGATGTCCGACAAGGAGCTACGCGAGCAGACCGATGTGCTCAAAAAGCGCCTCAAGAAGAAAGGGATGACCCTTGATACAATCTTGCCTGATGCGTTCGCGGTCGCGCGCGAGGCGGCTAGTCGAACGCTCGAAATGCGTCCTTTCGATGTTCAGTTGATTGGTGGTATTGCGCTTCACGAAGGAAACGTGGCCGAGATGAAAACAGGTGAAGGAAAGACGTTGGTTGCTACGCTTCCGACCTATCTTAATGCGCTTGAAGGCAAAGGTGTGCACGTAGTGACGGTTAACGATTACCTGGCTCAGCGCGATGCCGGCTGGAACGGCGAAATGTATGATTTCTTAGGTATGACGACGGGGTGTATCATCAACGAGGCGTCATTCATCTACGACAAAGATTACGACAACGAAAACCATACCGACCCACGCATGAAAAAGCTCCGTCCTGTATCGCGCAAAGAAGCGTATGCGGCAGATGTGACGTATGGCACGAATAATGAGTTTGGTTTTGATTATTTGCGCGACAACATGGTTAACGACGCGGAATTGCTTCGTCAGCGCGAACTGAACTTCGCCATCGTCGACGAAGTTGACTCTATCTTGATTGACGAGGCTCGTACCCCGTTGATTATTTCGGCGCCAGCTGCGGAAAATCCTGAAAGTTATTATACTTTTGCTAAAATTGCCGCCAAGCTTGTCCCTGAAGATTACACGCTTGACGAAAAACGCCGCAGCGTTGCGCTAACCGATGAGGGTGTCGAAAAAGTCCAAAAAATGCTGGGAATAAAAAATTTATACACTCCGGAACATGTTCGTAGCGTGTATCATATGGATCAGTCGCTTCGAGCTCAGACACTATTCAAGCGCGATAAAGACTATGTGGTAACGAACGATGGCGAGGTGATGATTGTTGATGAGCACACGGGTAGGCTCATGCAGGGTCGGCGTTACAACGAGGGACTTCACCAGGCGATTGAGGCGAAAGAGGGCGTGCCAGTACTGCAAGAAAGTATGACGCTCGCAACTATTTCGTTCCAGAATTATTTCCGCCAGTACAAAAAACTATCCGGCATGACCGGTACCGCCTTTACCGAGGCAGAAGAGTTTCAGCAGATTTATAGCCTGGATGTTATCCAAATTCCACCGAACAAACCAATTGCTCGCGTTGACAAGGAAGATTTAATTTTCAAGACAGAGAAGGGTAAGCTGCGCGCTGTCGCTGAGGCAATTAAAGAATACCACAAGAAGGGTCGCCCGGTGTTGGTTGGCTCTGGTTCGATTGCGAAGAACGAGATGATTGCGGCTTACTTAGAGAAAGAGGGCATAAAGTTTGAACTATTGAACGCGAAAAACAATGAGCGCGAGGCAGCAATCATTGAGAAGGCGGGCGAAAAGGGCGCAATTACTCTTGCGACGAATATTGCTGGGCGCGGTACCGATATTAAGCTCGGTAAGGGCGTGAAAGACCTCGGCGGCTTGGTGGTGATTGGCTCGGAGCGGCACGAATCTCGGCGCATCGATAACCAGCTTCGTGGTCGTGGCGGCCGCCAGGGAGACCCGGGTGAGACTCAATTTTACGTATCTACCGAAGATGACCTCATGCGAATTTTCCAGGGCGAGCGAATCGCGGCGCTGATGGATCGGCTTGGTGTAGATGAAAACACGCCAATTCAAAACAAGGCAGTGTCCAAAACCCTCGAGGCCGCGCAGAAGCGGGTTGAGGGGTATAACTTTGACACGCGAAAAAATGTTGTTCAGTACGACAACGTTATCAATCGCCATCGTAAAGTGGTGTATACTATGCGCCGCAAGATTCTTGAGGGCGACGACATTCGCCCGGAGATCGAGCGCCTGCTTACCGAGCGGGTAAAAGAGTTGACGGTTGTTCCATCGAAAAACAATCCCGACTTCGTGCGCGAGTTCCAGACTGTGTTCCCGATTGACGAGAAAAAGATTGAAGAAATCGGCAAAATCAAGAAAGACAAAATGCGGTTTGAGGATGCCCTTAAGGCGGCTCAAAAGGCGTATGCGACCAAAGAGGAAGAAATTGGCACGGAGCAGCTACGCGGCGTTGAACGTGAAGTGTACATGGCGGTGCTTGATACATTGTGGATGCAGCACCTTGAGAATATGCAGCATTTGCGCGAGGGAATTCACTGGCGTAGCGTTGGCCAGCGCGACCCGCTCGTTGAGTATCGTTCGGAGAGCCAGAAACTCTTTACGAGTCTTCAGGCAAATCTGCGCGATGAAGTGCTCAATACCATCTTCCGTATTCAGAGGTCAGATGCGGTTATTAAGCAGTCGCAGGACGATGAGTACGACACGGAGCTGACTCGCATGGCGGAATCTGCGGTCGAGCGTGGCGTCAACGAACTCGGTACGGGCGAACAAAATCGGGACGACGATTTCTCCGTAAAAAAGAGTAAAACAAACGCGGAAGTTAATCGAGCCAAAAATACTGCGCGCAAAAAGAAAAAGGCGGCTCGTCAGAATCGGAAGAAGAATCGTAAATAGTCATGAAACATACTGTCGAAGAAATTAGGCTGAAAAATGGTGCCCGCGGACTATTGGTTGATGTGCCGGATGCAACGGTGATGAGTTCGCAGTTTCACTTTCGGGCAGGCAATCGTTACGTTCGCGACAAGGAAATTTACGAAACAGCGCATGTCATGGAGCACATGGCGTTTGGCGCTAACGAACGGTTTCGTTCGGAGCACGCGTATGAGCAAGAATTTACGAAAAACGGCGCGTACCACAATGCATTTACGTCAGATTACGCGATGGTGTA
>JARKOR010000085.1 GCA_029975625.1 Nanosynbacter sp.
TGGAAAAGGGAAAGATTGCTCATGCATACTTATTAACAGGGCCACGCGGTACGGGCAAGACGAGCGTCGCGCGCATTTTGGCACATGAAATTAATAAGCTACCCTATGACGGAGACGACTCGCATCTTGATATCATTGAAATTGACGCGGCTAGTAACAACGGCGTCGACGATATCAGGAGCCTACGCGAGAAGGCGCGTGTTGCACCAGCATCCGCGAAGTATAAAATCTACATCATTGACGAGGTGCATATGCTCTCAAAACCAGCATTTAATGCGCTGCTTAAAACACTCGAGGAGCCGCCAGCACATGTTATTTTTATCTTGGCGACGACCGATGCCGACAAACTACCAGATACTATTTTAAGCCGGGTCCAGCAATATTATTTCCGACCTATCAGCACAAACATCATCACCAAGCATCTCATGGACATCGCGAAGAAAGAAGGTTTCGCCATTGAAGAATCGGCCGCTCGGTTAATCGCCGAACAGTCACGCGGTGGTTTTCGGGATAGTATCAGCCTGCTTGATCAACTTTCAAGTCTTGCAAGCAAAAAGGAGCCTTTGACTGAAACCCAGGTTGGCGCAAGTTTAGGGCTCAGCGACCAGTCCTTGATACAGCGCCTACTTAAAGCGTACGATGAGACGGATAGAAAGACGGTTTTGGACATATTGCGCGAACTAGAGGAACAAGGCGCCGACCCGCACACGACGGCGAATCAGCTGCTTGGTTTACTAAGGCAACGATTGGTAACGCATCCGTCAGACGTCTCTCTCATATCTCAGCTCATTGAAGTGACGAAACATCCTCACCCGGACCTTAAACTATTGACCGCATTGCTTTCCCAATCAAAAGCCACTAAACCAACCCCGCGACTTGCTTCGCAGGTCGAGGAACCAAAAGTCACGTATGCCACAGCTAAAGCACGTTCGACCCCCCAGAAACCCAAAGAGCTGACCAAAGAATTACCCCAAGAGGCCGAGCGCGACAAATCTCTCGAAAAACCGGAACCGACCCCAAAGAAAAAGCCCGTCAAGACAGAGATGCCTGTGGAGCTCAATTGGCAGACATTCGTTAGTAGCGCCAAAGAAGTTTCAATGGGTTTATTTAGCCTGCTATCAAAATGTGAATATGTTTACAATAATGGCGAGCTGACACTATATGCCGGCACACACTTTGCCAAAAAGATGCTTGACGACGCCAAAAATCGACCGCTCATTAGTCAAGTACTGGAATCCAGTCAAGGAGGAGACATACCAGTGACGATTACCGCGGATCATAAGCCTCCGTCCGATGAGAATATCGCGGCGGTCGCTGCAATGATGGGTGGGGGAGAAGAAGTAAATTTGGAGGAACTCGCATGAGCGACAAAACTGTAGGAAAACTGCCACCGCAAAATATCGATGCCGAAAAAAGCCTGCTTGGCGCAGTGCTTATTGATGAGGAGGTGTTGGCGGATGCTACTGAACACGTAAAACCACAGGATTTCTATGACAAAAATCATGCTCTAATCTTTGGAGCGATGGTAAGATTGTTCGAAAAGCATCGTCCGGTTGACCTTCTCACACTCACCGACGAACTCAAGCGCAAAGACGAACTTGAGGTGATTGGCGGTTCGGCATTCCTAACCGAGTTAACCAACTACGTGCCGACTGCTGCCCACGCCGCCGCCTATGCCGAAATGGTCGCCCAAAAGGCTGTTCGCCGCCGGCTCATTCGCGCAAGTGGTGATATTACCGAACTGGGATACGACGAGTCGACCACGACGCAAGAACTACTCGAAAAGGCCGAAGCGGAACTGTTCAGCGTGTCCGATCAGTCGCTCAAACAAGACCTGGTAAGTATCGAGCAAATCCTCATGGACAGCTTTGACCGCATTGAAGAGCTTCATAAAAACAAAGGCGAGCTGCGTGGCGTGCGCACGGGCTACCGCGACCTCGATAACATGACGGCCGGGCTGCAACGCTCCGACCTTATCGTCCTGGCGGCTCGACCGGCAATGGGTAAAACGACCTTGGTGACTAATCTCGCCTACAACGTGGCCACGATTGAAAAGCAGCCTGTGCTATTCTTCAGCCTAGAGATGAGCAAAGAACAGCTGGTCGATCGTATGCTCGCCGATGCCGCCAATGTTGACTCATGGAATATTCGTACCGGCAAATTGACCGACGAGGACTTCTTGAAACTAAGCGAAGCATCCGGCGAGTTGGCAGATGCGCCTATCTTTATCGATGACACTCCTGGCTTGACAGTGCTCGAAATGCGCACGAAAGCCCGCCGCAAAAATCACGAGTCTCCGCTCGGATTGATTATCGTCGACTATTTGCAGCTCATGCAAGGTTCGGGCAGACATGATGGCAACCGCGTTCAAGAGGTGTCGGAAATCTCGCGAGGCCTCAAGTTAATTGCTCGCGAGCTCAACGTGCCTCTCATCGCTCTGAGCCAGCTGAGCCGTACCGTCGAAAGCCGCACGCCTCCAATTCCGCAATTATCCGACCTTCGCGAGTCCGGATCCATTGAGCAAGATGCCGATATCGTAAGCTTTATCTATCGTCCCGCATATTATGAGCCGGATAATCCCGAGGTGCAAAATATTACCGATCTTATTATCGCCAAGCACCGTAATGGTCCAGTAGGCAAGGTTCAGCTTTACTTCCATCCGGAACGCCTACGATTTATGTCTCTCGACAAGCGCCACGAATAGGCATATTTATGGTACAATAGCATATGTAGTGAAAAAACACTTTATTGACCTCTTTACGTACCGATGGCGATATGTGCTTGGATATGGCGCACTCATTCTGATGCTCATCGTTGCCATTCTCATTGCCGGTCTCTACGCGCCCGGAGGGTTATCGTTGGCAGAAATCAAATCTATCGCCCCAATATATAATTGGTCGGCTGAAGCGCTCGCCATACCAAATCTTCCCCTGAAAATACTACAAACAGGCATTTTCTCGCTGTTTGGCGTATCTATTCTCACGATTAAACTCCCATCCATTATCCTCGCAATCGTGACTTCACTCGCCATATTTTTCCTTCTTCGCCGTTGGTTCAAGCCAAATGTCGCCATTCCGGCAATGCTCATTATGGTCACGACAGGGCAATACCTTTTTACTGCGCAGAGCGCCACCGCAAACATTCTCTACGTGCTCTATAGCGCGCTTATTCTGCTCTTTGCGAGTCTTATTCTACAAAAAGCCAAACACGCGCTACTATGGAAAATTGGGCTCGCCCTTAGCCTTGCCCTCAGTCTATACACTCCATATCTTGTCTATATTAACCTCGGACTGCTCATCGTAGCATGTATCCACCCTCACACCCGTTACCACATCCTACGGCGTTCCGCACGTTTGCATTGGCTTATCGCCGCAAGTATATTTGCGCTTTTCCTCATACCACTTGTCTATCTTTGCAGCGTAAGCCCTGACCTCCTCGGCGACCTCCTCGGACTAAACAACCTCGCCCATATCGATATCATCTCAGGCGTCAAAACTCTCCTATTTACCTATTTCTGGATTACGCCGATTGTCGCAAACAGCCAAATTATCCCTATTCTGGACTTCGCCGCCCTCGCCATCGCCATACTCGGCCTCATCGTGCTTTTCCAGCAGCGGCACTCCGCCCGAACCTACATGATAGTCGCCTGGACAATCTTAACCCTGCCACTGCTCATTATTGATCCCAAACTCACCGCTATTATTACCGTACCCCTCATTATTATCCTCAGTGTCGGCTTTGAAGCACTCCTTCGAGAATGGTATAAGCTATTTCCAAAAAACCCGTATGCTCGCGGCGTTGGGCTTATTTTTACCTCGGCTCTCATTGGCATAATGGTACTGAGCGGCATTGACCAGTTCATGAACGGCTACCGATTCATGCCTGCCGCCGCTCGCGAATTTCAGGCCGATGTCACATTGGTCAACGCTCAAGTCAAAGAACGTCCTGTGCGCACTTTGCTGCTTGTTTCTGACGATGAACTACCACTATACACGGCAATTGCGCACTATAATTATCCTGGAATTGAGTTAGCGGTCGCCACCGATACTATGAATGACACTATCGGTAATGTCATTGTAACCCGTGCCGCTCGCGAACAAGTGCCGCTTCAAGGCTGGGAGCTCCAGGGTATTATTACAAACGATCGTTATGAGGATGGCGACCGGCTATATCTGTACAAAGCACCTACCCATAAGGTACAATAAGGAGAGTAATTAAGGAGGAATATGGCGTTAGATCAAATGAAGATGTTGCAGCAATTACGAAAAGCACAAAAGCAACTTGGCAAAGAAATTATTGAAGTCGAAGCGGGCGACGGCGCGGTCGTCGTGCAAATTACCGGCGAGCTAAAGATTAAGTCCGTTAAGATTAATCCTGAGATGGTTGATTTGGAAAATATCGAACAGCTTGAACATTGGGTTCAAATTGCCGTGCGCGATGGCATGGCAAAAGCTCAAGAGGTTGCTGCTGAAACGATGAAACCGCTCATGGGCGGACTGGGAAATCTTCCGCTTTAGTTC
>JARKOR010000112.1 GCA_029975625.1 Nanosynbacter sp.
CGTGTCGGGATTGTGGTTTCTAACGCCACCGGAGCAAATCTCGTAGCCGTTCATTACCATGTCGTATTGGTCCGCGACAATTGCCAGTTTTTCCTCGTCAGTCGTCACGTCAAGCGCACTCGGTCCGCCTTTTGGCATACTGAACGGATTGTGGCCAAAATCCACTCTTTTACGCGTTTCATCCCACTCATAGAACGGAAAATCGACAATCCAGCATAGGGCGATGATGCTCGGGTCTTTTAGATTAAAGTGGCTCGCAAACTCATTGCGGAGACGACCAAGAACTTTATTGACAACACCTCGAGTGTCAGCACCAAAGAAAACTGCGTCACCATCCTGTGCGCCCATCCGCGCTTTTATATTTTCAAGCTCTCCTTCGGTTAGGAATTTCGCGATGGGCGATTTTGCCTCGCCGTTCTCATAGGTAATATAGGCCAGTCCTCCCGCCCCTTCTTGTCGTGCAATGTTCGTAAACGTATCTATTTGTTTCCTACTTAGTGAAGCGCCGTTTGCAACTCGGATTGCCTTCACGCACTTAGCGTCCTTAAAGACAGCGAAATCTGTTGTAGAAAATACATCAGTTAGCTCCACAAGCTTCATGTCAAAGCGCAAATCCGGCTTGTCGGAACCGTAGTTCTCAATTGCCTCTACGTAAGGAATACGCGGGATATCTTCGGATAGAAGCGTCTTGCCGGCAAACTCGGTTGAGAGCTGTTTGATGAGCGGATCGAACATCCGTCTGACCGTCTCCCCATCCTCAACAAAGCTCATTTCGGCGTCAAGTTGGTAAAACTCGCCATATAGGCGGTCGGCCCGCGGGTCTTCATCGCGAAAACAAACGGCCAGTTGATAATAGCGAGGTACGCCGCCAACCATTAATAACTGCTTAAACTGCTGCGGCGCCTGAGGTAGCGCATAGTATTTCCCCTCGTGAAGACGTGACGGAATAAGAAAATCGCGCGCGCCCTCCGGGCTTGAGTTGGCTAAGATTGGCGTAGTAACTTCGGTAAATTCCTGGTGTTCCATATATGTACGGATATGGGAAAACATCTCGGCGCGTTTCTTCAGGAGAGTTTGCATCTTTGGACGGCGGAGATCTAGATATCGGTATTTTAGTCGGAGTTCTTCGTTTGCTTGCGCTTCGGAAAATGGCTGAATTGGTAGCGTAGCAGCACGGTTAAGGATGGTTAGTTCGCTTACGACGATTTCCACCGTACCGCTTGGGATATTCGGATTCGTCAAGCCTTCGCCACGCTCTTTCACGAGACCTTCTGCGCGGATAACAAACTCATCGCGGAGTTCCTCGGCGAGACTGAATGCTTCTACCTGCTCGGGATTGATGACTAGCTGAACGATACCGGTATGGTCACGAACATCGATAAAAATCACTCCCCCGTGATCGCGGCGAGCCTGAACCCAACCGGACACTGAAATAACCTGTCCAATCAGGGTCGTAACATCAGAAGAAAGAGAACGATGTGTCATATCTGTTTTATTGTAGCACAAATTTAAATATTTTTACTTGTCTGCGGAGAGTTATTGCCCCGAGGATTGTGCTCGGCCACCTTTCGAAGATCCTCGTGGGCGTCGAATTCGTCAATTATTTTACGCCCTAAGAGGGCTTCCATCACATCCTCCAGGCTTAAAAGTCCAACCGTTTCGCGAAATTCATTTACGACGATGAAGAGGTGGTGTCGAGTTCGCAGAAACGCCGCTAAGGCCTTATCTAATGTTTGGTCCTCGCGAATATAAAACGCTCTTTTCTCCATTACGGCACCGGCCCGTTGGGAACGTTTGTTTTCCAGGCTCAGAAGATCTTGAATGTAAAGCATGCCAACCACATGGTCGATATCCTTATCAATGACAGGAAGACGGCTGTGTCCTGTTTTATATAAATCATCCAGTACGAGCGGCCCAAGTATCTCGTCCTTGGCGATTGAATCAATCATACTCCTCGGCGTCATAATTTTCTCAACCGTCATAGTATTAAACGTGAGGCCATTAACAATAAGCTGCTTATCATGAGTCTTCAGAACATCGCCCGATTGCTCAACCATCTCAAGGAGCTCCTCTTTTGACTCAATATCATACGCATCGTTTGGTATGGGAGACACGCTTCGTATTGCCCGAAAAATATAGGGATGGCGCTCCATAAACAACAATATTTTACCTTCATATGATTCATATAGTTTTTGCGAATAACCCTGGAAAAATGACATGCGCGCAACCGCGCCCGACTCAAGGGCAATAATAAACGAGATCAACAATCCGAGTGTCCAGTGGAATAATTCAATACCAATAAAGCTCAAAAGCACCAGTAGAACTGCCGCTAAAACCCGCTGGAGCGAGAAGAGGTCGCGCAACAAGTTATGACGCTTAAGGAGTAGCTCGGCTTCTTCATCCCCACTTTTTGCACGACGCTTTAGCTCAAAGCGGCTATGCGATGACAGCTGAGGATGTACGCCAAGCACAATTAGCAGGCAAATTAAAAATAACCCGTAGAGTATCCAAAGTAATATATTCATAACCCCATTGTAGCGTATTGTATGCTATACTAAAACTATTGTTAGCCTAGTGTAAACTACTGAGTTACCTAGCGTAATAGTTGGAGGGGATTATGAGTGGAAAAATGTGGATTATCTTTAGTGCCATTGTAGTGGTTGTTATTGGAGGTATGGTCTATATGTCGACTAGGGAGCGACTCGACGTGAGCGACCTAGGAAAAGCGGCTTCGGGACGTATTTTGCCCGCCGAGGAGCGTAGTGGCAATATTGAAGATCACGTATTTGGCAATAAAGACGCGAAGGTTTTATTGATTGAGTATGGAGATTATCAATGTAACCCTGGCTGCCGTTTATTCCACGAGAATTTCCGACCAATTATGCAAAGCGATGAGTATAAAGACAAAATAGCGTTTGTCTACCGTAACTTTCCTATCCCTCAGATTCATCCAAATGCGATTGCCGCAGCATCGGTCGCGGAAGCTGCGGGTAAGCAGGGTAAATTCTGGGAGATGTGGGATGTGTTGTTCACGAACCAATCCGAATGGAGCGGTGCGAGCACCTCGGAACGGGGTAGTTTGTTTGATGACTATGCAAGACAAATCGGACTCAATACAGATAAGCTTAGCGAAGATTCAGCGAGCAACTCCGTAAGTAAAAAAATCAAGTTTGATCGCGCATTGGGTGCGGCTGCCGGGGTTACAGGCACGCCAACGGTCTTTCTGAATGGCGAGAAAGTCGACGGCGAAAGAATCGGCTCGACCGAAGCCATCAAAACCCTTCTCGATGAAGCAATCGCAAAGTACGAATAGTTCGACTAGTTCGTGATACGAAAACCACCCCGGTGCCTTGGGGTGGTTTTGCTATTTGGTCGCTCTCACAACAAGAGCGAAACACATATAGTTTAATGTGCTATGTATGTTTGCCATTCGGCAGGCACCACATCCACTGCGATCTTTTTGCGCCTAGACGACACAAATGTGATTGCTATTGGCATGTGATTTGTACTCCTCGTACTTTATGTGCAGCCTCACGCGCTTCGACCTTTATTACTTATGCAACTCAATGCTTCGGCGCGAGACACATCAACCATCATACCAAGTATGCTACTTGCATGTCAAGAAAAGCGTTTCCTCACGCTTGCTACTCCTATATTAGAATAAGCGGGACCGCTTTGCAAGGAAAAACACAAGTACAATTAACAACACTGTAAAACCAACGATTAACGAATATGCCCACGGCTCGTGCTGAAACGGCAACGTAACGTTCATACCATACATACCATAAAAAACATTTGGGATGGCAAGCAGAATAGTAATTGCCGTTAGGAGCTTCATGCGCTGGTTCAGTGTATTGTTTGCGATAGTGGAATAGGCGTTTTGAATGCTTGTGATTGTCTGGGAACTCGCGCTAATTGATACCAGGAGCTGCTCAACGTGGAGCATAATATCCTCAATTAACTCAACTTCATGCGTGTGGAAAAGACCATATCGATTTACCTGAAGCTGCTTGGTTACCCCAAGCATACCCTCGAGGTTACTGCGATATTCATTTAGACGATCCTCAATCGTTACAAATTCGATAAAGTCGGTGTTTTGGACGCTTGTTGATTTTAATCGGCGACGGGCGTGAATAATTTTCTCCTCAAGCACATTCACTCGCCGTTCATACTCCGTGACGACGCCCGCTAATACGGCCGCTAACATATTTGAAGGGCGTTGAACACTTGTTGTTAAAAATACATCAATCTTTTGCGGAGAAAA